>QMUN01000049.1 GCA_003660605.1 Thermococci archaeon | reverse complement strand
AGGAATATATAAAAGAAAAATTTAAACTTATGGGTAAAGATGACTATCAGAATTCCGATTCCCCAAACCTAAATTTATAAATTCAGGTTGGGATATAATATTATGTTTGTAGAAAAAGTCAATGAAAAGATCATACTTGTAGGTACATCTCATATCTCGGAAGAGAGTGTTAATTTAGTTAAAAATACGATTATAAAAGAAAATCCTGATTGTGTTGGTGTTGAATTATGTGAACAGAGATTCAATGCTCTGAAAAACAAAAAAAGCTGGGAGAATATGAGTATACCGAAAGTTATAAAGGAAGGAAAGAGTTATCTTCTTTTAACTAACATAATTTTATCAAATTACCAAAAAAAGCTTGGAAATGAATTTGGGATTGCTCCCGGATCCGAGATGCTAAAAGCCATTGAATTAGGTGAAACTCTCGATAAAGAGATAGTCCTTGTGGACAGGGATATACAGACAACATTTAAGAGAAGCTTGGATTATATGTCTATAAAAGAGAAATTCAAGTTTATTTTTTACATATTTTCTGGTTTTTTTGAAGAAATAGACGAAGAAACTATAAAGAATTTGAAAAATAAAGATATGCTCAATGAAGTTTTAAATGAATTATCCGAGGAGATACCCAATATTAAAAAAGCTCTCATAGATGAGAGAGATGAGTACATAGCATTGAAGATCCTTGAGAAATACAGAGAAGGAAAAAAAATAGTTGCTGTCATAGGGGCGGGACATTTAAAAGGTGTAAAGAACATAATAGAAGAGAATCTTATAAAGGAAACATTTGCTCATCGCAAAACAGAGTTAGAAAAAATCCCCCAAAAAAGGAGTAAAGCTAAGATTATAGCTTATGTCATTCCAATTCTTTTTGTCAGTTTAGTTATCTATGGTTTCTACTCTAAGGGATTGAATTTCACTTTGAATATTTTAATCGCATGGACTCTTATCAATGGAACGTTATCAGCATTGGGTGTCGTGCTTGCATTGGGACATCCTTTTTCCGTTTTAACAGCGTTTGCTGCTGCACCTATAACATCTTTAAATCCTGCATTGGCAGCAGGATGGTTTGCCGGTCTGACGGAAGCAAAAATGAGAATGCCCAAAGTGAAAGATTTTGAGGATCTCTCTAAATTGAATAGATTACGAGATTACTGGAAAAATAATATAACAAGGATACTTCTGGTAGTTGCATTTGCAAATGTAGGAAGTGTGATAGGAACTTTTGTTGCTCTACCTTATCTTTTAAGTCTTTTTTAGTGATAAAATGAAGTTCAAAAAAATAGTGGATGTTTATGAAAGGCTGGAAAAAACTCCAGCGAGACTGGAGAAAACAGATATAGTTGCAAGACTCCTCGAAGAAACTCCAGATGACTTAATAAGTATAGTGATCCAGCTTTTACTCGGCGAAACTTTCCCGAAATGGATGGACAAAAAGATAGGGATAGGAACTCAGCTTCTTATAAAAAGTGTAGCAAATGTTACAGGAATAAAAGAGAGTGTAATAAACGATTGGGTGAGGGAAGAAGGAGATGTTGGCAAAGCAGTAGGTAAAGCTGTAACAAATAAAAAACAGGTATCCTTTTTTTCTGAAGAACTATCTGTTGAGGAGATATATAATACTTTAAACAGGATAGTCGAGTTTGAGGGCACAAGATCGCAGGAGAAGAAACTTGCATACCTGGCAAAACTCTTTGTGGCAGCCAATGAAAAAGAAGCCGTTTATCTATCGAGGATAATACTGGAAAAAATGAGAACTGGTGTGGGTGAGGGTATAATAAGAGATGCTATTGCAAAGATCTACTCGGTACCGTCAAAAAGTATAGATGACGCATATTTTCTTGTCAATAACTGGGGTGTTGTGGCCAAAGCGGCAAAAGATAAAAACTTGGAGAAATTGGGGATCGAGCCTTTCACGCCTATAAAGGTGATGCTTGCACAGAAGGTGAGAAATTTAGAGGAGGGATTTTCAACTGTGGGAAAACCGTGTGCACTGGAGTATAAATATGATGGTTTCAGAATGCAGGTGCACAAGGTAGGAAACAAGGTGAAGATATTTACGAGAAGACTTGATAATGTCACAGAGCAGTTTCCTTTCATAATGGAGGCAGTAAGAAAAAATGTTGAAGGTGACTGTATTATAGAAGGAGAAACAGTGGGAATAAAAGGGGAAAAATATCTTCCATTTCAACAGATCTCGAGGAGAATAAAGAGAAAGTACAATATAGAGGAGATGGCTAAAAGAATTCCCGTTGTTTTACATCTTTTCGATATAGTATATAAGAATGGCAAAACTCTTTTAAATACATCCTTTGAAAAAAGGAGAAAAATTCTTGAGAGCATAGTGAAAGAAGATGAAAAACTTGTACTTGCAAAACAGATTATTACAGATTCTGAAGAGGAAGGAAATGCATTTTATAAAGAAGCACTGGATAAGGGAAATGAGGGGATAATGATGAAAAATCTCAATGCACCTTATCAGCCAGGATCGAGAGTAGGGTACATGATAAAACTAAAACCTGTCTTGGAGACTTTAGATCTGGTGATAATCGGTGCAGAATGGGGGGAGGGAAGAAGAGCGCACTGGCTCGCTACGTTCTTACTGGCGTGTAAGGATGAGGAAGGTAATTTTGTTCCCATAGGAAAAGTAGGAACAGGGATCACAGATGAGATGTTCCAGAATTTTACAGACATTCTAAAAGAAAGTATAATTTCCCAGAAAGGAAAAGAAGTTGTTTTAAAGCCCGAGCTTGTAGTTGAAATAGCTTACGAAGAGATACAGCGTTCGCCAAAATACGAAAGCGGTTTTGCCTTAAGGTTTCCAAGAGTTATAAGAATAAGAGAAGACAAAGGTCCTGACGATATAGATACGATAGAGAGAGTTTATGATATCTATGAGGCGAGAAAATGATCGATCTAAAAGATATATGCGGAGAAAAACTTGGTGAAAAGATCAGAAAAAAACTTGGAGATGAGTTAGAAAGAATTATAGATGATCTTGAGCTGGAAAAATTGATGGAGGTCGAAGGACTGGGGAGGAAAACAGCTCTAAAAATTTTGAGAGCTGTATATGAGGAAAAAACAGGATTTAAATTTCAGGATATACTCCTAGGCGATTCCGAGAAGATATACTCAAGGATAATTGAAATATTGCAGGAATATCCTGTTACAAAAGAGGCAAAAAACAGATTTCTACTTTTCTATCCAACGAATAACAGAGAGTTTATAGAGAAAAGACTGAGGTTATGCGAGGAATCTGAGAAGTTATTATCAAAAGTAAAAGATCTTGATGGAGTTTTGAAAAATCTAAAAAAGATAAAGAGGCTCGAGTATCCAGAAGAAAAAAAATATAGAGATTATGTCATAATAACGGACGATGAGGATATATACAACACGTTGGATAGAAAATACTGTGATGTGATGCTCGTTTCTTCGCAAAACGAAGTGAGTTACTTTTCAGAGAACTACTTCGGAGTTATTTATGTTTATTCCGATAACTCAGATCTTTATGAGGAGATAATGGGGGATGCTGATGTTGTAACGCATATAAGGAGTTTCAATATAGAAGACACAATTCCCGAGATCGTTTTAAACAAATTTTTGATAAACAAAGATAGAATTAAAGCCGCAAGAAATATTTATTCCATTCTTGGATTCGATTCTGTTTTAGACGAAGTTATAGAGAAATTAGAAACATTTAATGAAAAAGAAGAGGAAGTTGATCTGGATAAAATAGTTTTAGAGGTAGAAAGAAAGATAAATAGGGAAATAGAGGATAGGATAGAGAAAGAAGATCTTTCTCTCGGTGGAAAGAGTTTACTCAATATAATGGAAGAGATAAAGGGAGCGGAGTCTCCTATAGATGTTATAAAGAGGAGTATGCCTTCAAAGATAAATGAGATTTACAACGAAGTCCTTAAAAAATATACAGACGAGATATATAAAAAAACAGGCATAAGTATTCTGGAAATATTTCCTCCCGAGATAAGTTTTCCGGTAGAAGTGGATTATGATAAGCTCGAAGAGATAAAAACATCAATGAAAAGAGAAAATTTCAGAAGAAAATACAAAAAAATGAAAAAAGCTGCTGAGATAGGAATTTACTGGGCAGATATAGAAAAAATTATAGCAGATATCTTTGAAATAGATTTTAAGATTGCTCTGGCTAGATTTATTAAAGATTACAAACTTAAAAAACCTATATTTGTAGAAAAGGGGATGAGTTTTCAGAACGGAAGAAACATGTTTTTAATAGATCCTGTAGGTATTTCTTACAAGATAGGAGAAACTCCAGATGCATTTGTGGGAAATGAGAGAGTTGTCGTTCTCACGGGAGCAAACTCAGGAGGAAAAACAACTCTTTTAGAAACTATGCTCCAGATCCAGATCTTAGCTCAGATAGGAGTTTACGTACCTGCTGATAAAGCCCATGTAACAATTTTCAGTGAGATACAGTATCTGGCAAAACAGAAAAGTTCGGGAGCAGGTGCTCTTGAGTTTACATTAATAAATCTAATAAAACTTTCAATGGAAAAAAGAAAGAAACTTATTCTCATAGATGAGTTAGAGGCCATAACAGAGCCTGGGGCAGCTGCCAAAATTATCGGCGAGTTCTTAAATATTTTAAATGAAAATAAAGACTGCTTTGTAGTTCTTGTTACGCATTTAGGTGAAGAAATTTTAAAAATTGCAGATGTTAGATGTGACGGTATTGAAGCTTCTGGTCTTGACGATAATCTCGATCTCATCGTGGACAGACAGCCCATATTTTATAAAATGGGGAAATCCACGCCTGAATTAATCGTTGAGAAACTCTATAAAAAGTCGAAAAACAGAGAAAAAGATGTATTTGAGAGAGTTTTAAAAAGATTGAAGGAATGATTTTTATATCAAGATAAAGTATTTAAAGATTTGAATAAAAGTGTTGTACGGAAGGAAGTGACTTTATGAAATGTCCAGAATGCGGTTTTGAAAATAAGAGTGATGCAAAGTTCTGCGTAAATTGTGGCGCCGAGCTTGAGAAAGGAGTTCCAAAGAGAGAATATCCAATAAAAGTGAAAATAAAAACGATGGAAGAAAAAGCTTCGAGAATTGAGCTATTTGTCAGGATAGTTTACGGCTTTGTTCTGAGTATAATAGCTGGTATATGGGGGATGCTGGCATTTATTACCGCTGTTATACACTGGTTTTATATTTTAGTATGCGGAAAAAAAGAAGAAAGTCTCTGGAAGTTCTATCTGGAATATCTCAGATTTGTCTCCAAACTGGATGGATACATTTATATGCTGACAGATGAAAGGCCACCAATAACGGGTGCGGATGTGGAGTATCCTATAAAATTCTCTGCCATATATGAAGAGAGTGCTTCGAGACTCGAACTATTTATCAGGATAGTTTACGGCTTTGTTCTGAGTATAATAGCTGGTATATGGGGATTTTTCGCTGAGATTGCAGCTGTTATCCAGTGGTTTTATATTCTAATAATGGGAAAGAGAAATGGCAGTCTTTGGGGATTCATTGCGGGATACATGCGTTATTATTTCAGGCTTCAGGGATATGTCACTCTGCTGACAGATGAAAGGCCTCCGATATCTGGTGAAGAGATATAAAATTATTTTCTTTCTTGAAGGATAGGAAAGATTTTTATAAAAATTATTCTTACATTTTATAATGCCGAGGTGGCAGAGCGGACTAATGCGCCGGCCTTGAGAGCCGGTTCCCCTCTGGGGAGCTAGGGTTCAAATCCCTACCTCGGCGTAACCGTCAACAGATAGATGTAGATCTTCGATCTACATCTATGTGGTGACGAAAAAACCGTTCTGGAAAGAAAAAAACGATGACTAAAAAGAAACAACGGTTCTCCAAAAAAGAAACGATTATTTAAAAAGAAAAACCTTTATAATAATGTATCGGCGATTGTTATGGAACGCGATAAATGTGTAAATAGAGAAATAAACATGAAGGATTGCCCCTGCACGTATCCCTGTTCGAAAAAAGGAGTATGCTGCGAATGCATAAGATACCATTTAAAGCGTGGTGAATTACCAGCCTGCGCTTTTCCATCAGAAGTTGAAAAAACGTATGACAGAACGTTCGAGAGATTCGTAGAGATATATAGTAAAAATTGATAAAATATCGTGCAATGAAAACTATTTAAACTCTGAAAATGCAATCTTCATTTAATTAGGATAGTATGGAGT
>QMUN01000048.1 GCA_003660605.1 Thermococci archaeon | reverse complement strand
GCACTGCACTGAAACCTCGGTGCACGTTAAACAAATGGATGTAGGTTTTGCCTACATCCACGTGTTTGACGTTCAGCTTCGCTGAAATCCCTAATTCTTTAAAAGAAAGAAAAGGTTAATCATGACTGGAAGACGTGAAAAGAGTAAAGAAAAATAACGGTATTTTGGAGGTAGGATGGAGTATTTTTTAACATGTCATTTTCATGAGAAAGATATTAAAACAAATAAAGATAATATCAATGTACAGTGAATGCTCATGAAAAAGATTCAAGACATATGTCTGACAAAAGATAACATAAGAGAGATACCTTGTTGCCCTGGTGGATTGGAAGTCAGAGGAAAAAAGTTTGTGGGGGAACTGGATCAGGTGCTCAGATGGAGAAAGAAAATGTTGGAAAAAGGTATGAGAGGTTTTATCTCTTATCATGAAGAGATAGCACGTGGATTCATCGAATACATGCCTGTGGAAGTTGCACCTCTCCCTATCGAAGCTCCTGGTTCAGCCGTTCTCATGTGTTACCATTGGGTACCAAGAGGAAACAATGAAGAAGAACATCTACCACAAGAGAAGCGATTGATTGAACTGACCATTGAGGATGCGAAAGAAAAATTTTCGGGTATCGTGACGTTAGGTTGGAATAATCCTGTGCATTTTCCCATCAAAATGTTGGAAGAGATGGGTTTTAAAGAGGTGGAAACATACGACTACCTCTCCCTGATGTGGTTGCCTTTTGAAAACAACATGAAGAATCCAAGAATGATACAATCAAAGTACGAACCTAAGAATCTGTTCTCTGAAGGGTTACTGGCGATTGACCAAGCGTACAGCACCAGATGCCCCTACAGTATACATAATGCCGAACGTGTAAAAAAACTGATTGAGGAAATAAACGATGAACGTATTTGCTACAGCATACACAGAATAGATGATCGTGAAGAGGCAATCAAATGGTCGATATCGCCTTGGAACTGGGAGTGGCTCTTCTTCAATGGTGATGAAATTAATCTCTTCGATAAAAAATCGAAAGATTTGAAGAAGATGATTTTGGATAGAATCGATAAGTTGGGAGACTGAGATACACTGACAAACATAGAAAGTATTATCATACACTTCCCAACCTTTTTATGTTCTGAGTATAGAATCTTCTTTAATGTTCAAGGATATTCCGATTATCAACAAGGATCTTATAATAGAAAAAGCTTTCAAAAGGGCTTCAAGGATTAAATTTCGCGAAAAAAAAATCCCTTTTGAAATTAAGATAAGAGATAAGGAGATGGCAAGAGTCGAAGTTGCATCGCAGGTGATAAATTCGATGCTGGAGAAAGTCGTCAAGCGATATCCTACTTTTGAATATCTCGAGCCCTTTTACAGAGAGCTAATAGATATTACAGTAAGTTTAGATGAACTGAAGCACAATATAGGTGCTCTGAGCTGGGGAATGAAAACAATACAGAAAATAAAGAACGAAACTATAAGAAAAATGAAGAGAACGAGAGATATAGATAGACTGGGAAAGCTCAGAAAAGAGGCATACGGCAGATACATCTCAGTCCTGAAGAGAATTGAAGATAACATGGAGTTTCTCAACTCTGCAAGAGAGAAATTAAAACAGCTTCCTGAAGTGAAATCTTGTTATACTATTGTCATCGCAGGAATGCCCAATGTTGGAAAATCTACAGTCTTACATGCCCTTACAGGTGCTGAACCAAAGGTGCAGAGCTATCCCTTTACAACTAAAGGAATTAATATCGGATATTTTGAGTACAGACATAATGAGATCCAGGTCATAGACACACCAGGATTGTTAGATAGAAAATTCGAGGATAGGAATGAGATGGAACTAAAAGCCATTTCATCCCTGCGGCATTTAGCATATCTTATCGTGTTTGTTTTAGATCCTTCGGAAACATGTGGATATTCACTTGAGGAGCAGCTCAATTTACTGGAAGACGTGAAGAGCATGGAAATACCTATGATAGTCTCTCAAAACAAGTCAGATCTCAAATATATCGCGGATATACCTATCAAAATGTCTGCGAAAAATAAAGATATAGAGTCTCTTAAAAGAGAAATTTTTAAAAGGCTTGATGCAGAGTTATATAAGTGATCTAATGTACAAAAGGATACTCGTAGCAATGGATAGCTCAGACCTGGCAAAAAAAGCTCTTAGTAAGGCTATAGATCTGGCGAAACTCACAAACTCTGAAATTTACGTGGTAAATGTTATAAAAAAAGAAAATCCCCATACAACTGCACAGGCGGAGGAGATAATGAGTGATGCAAAGGAGTATGCAGAAGCTCAGGGGATGGGAGTAGAAACATTCATAAAAACAGGTGAATCTCCTGACGAGATCGTTTTTTTGGCCATGGATAAGAAAGTAGATCTAATAGTTCTCGGATCGAGAGGAGAGACCGGTGTCAGAAGGATTCTCATAGGAAGCACAGCACAAGAGGTAATACGATTCGCAAGATGTTCTGTTCTCGTAGTAAAATAGGTGTTCATATGATTATTGGAATTGTTCCCACAGGAAAAGTTGGAAGCAGGATAAGCTTCATGGAAAGGATGATGGAGGAAATAGAAAAATCTTTTAAAAAATCTGATATTGACCTCTCCTGCCAGATGATACCTAAAAAAACGTTGAATATCCCTAAACTCGCGTACAACGAGCGAGTCGGCAAACATCTCACTCAGCCCTTTTTTGATCTTGGAATGGAAATGAAAAACAAAGCCGAGAAAGTCTTGACTGAAGAGATAAGAAATGTGCTCGTGGTGACAGATGTGGACATATATGACCCTCCCTATATAGAGCTTTATGGACAGGCTAATGATTCCGTAGCTTTGGTGTCAATATTCAGACTTAGAAATAAAGCCACAAATACAAAACTTCTTGAAAGAACTGTAAAAGAATCTGTTCATGAATTGGGACATACATTTGGACTCAAACACTGCAAAAATAAAGATTGCGTCATGAATTTTTCTTTGAATGAATACGATATTGACGATAAAACACAGTTTTTCTGTACAGAGTGTTCAAAAATACTGAAGACAAACGGAAGAGAAGCATGGGCATCGTGGGATTGGGCAAAGAGTTAGGTTTCTAATCACCCCTCTTTGAGCTTCCTCTCCAGAAGGGCATAAATTCTTGCTTCTATACTCAATCCAGACTGCACAAGTTCATAAAGAATTTTCAAGGCTTCTTTTTTTGAGATTTTTCTCTCTTTGCAGAGTTTAAACAGAAGAGATGTTAACCATAAATATTCTATATTTCTCGATCTTGCCAGATTTATCAAAGCCTTATCATTTGTGAGGAGAATGCCATTACTCTGTTCGGCTAGGAGAATCAGTGTAGCATCTGCTACTTCAATTCCTTCTTTTTTTGCTATCTGAGAAGCAGTGTCTGTATCCACATTTTTCTTGACAAGCCATCTATCAAAAGCCTCAGCTATCTTAGCTTTTCCCCTTTGTCCTTCAATCACTGTTTCTCTATAGACATTATCAGTTGTACAACATTCATCTGCTTTTCTGAGTAGATCAAGCTTTCCTATTCTGGATAGATGTATAAGTACACAGGAATCGATAACAAGCATCAAAATCTCTCCAGGTCTCTCTCTAATTCTTCCAGATCATATCCAATGTCAAGCTTTTTTGCCAATTCCAACATTTCCACATATGCAACATCTGCCATAGAAGCAGCCTTACGTATAGTGATCTTATGATCCTTCAAAAGCTCCAATGCTCTTTCTTTTTTCCATTCAGAGATAGCCTTGGTGAGTAGTCTGCGCACAGCCTCAGCCCTGTCAACCTTTTCTTCTTCCTGAATTTTTTCAAGGTCTTTAATATATTTTTCTGGGATTCTCGATGTTATAACCTTCATGTTATCACCGTTACAATAGTATTCGATACGATACAATATAAATGTTTCTATGGATAAATTTTTAGCCTTTCAAGAGAATTATTTTTGATGAAGTTTGCTAAAAAAGTAGTGGATATAGCAAGAAAGGATGGATTGATCGGAAAAAATGCAAAACTGGAAAAGAATATCTGCGTTCTGTGTAAAGGATCGAAAATGCTATGTGGAAGATCAAAATGTCCCATTCTTATTAAGTTAAACTTTCATTCTAAATATAAATTATTGGATAAAACAGAATTAAATGGAAGTTCTCCTCCAAGTGTCTTTATAGGGAGAATTGGGTATCCTAATGTCTATATAGGTCCTATGATACCTCCAGAAGTAGGAGATACATCCATAATAGACACACCTGAAAGATGGTTTGGGAAGAGTATAGAAGAGATAGCAGATTTCAGGATAAAACTTGTGAGGGGGATGTACAAGACAAACATAAGAGACAGGAATAAGATAATAGAACTTACAAGAGAGATAGCACTCTCAAAAAAACCTGTCGACTCTGAGATGACTCTCTCAAAGAAGCCTAAAAGATCTGTGATAATGAGTGATGAAGTACAGCCTTTTGGTGCTTCAGCACCTTTAAAAGATCTCTCCATAGACAATAGTTACTGGGACAGGAAAATGGAGAAATGCTATTATGATACAGATTTAAAAGCAAAAGAAGCTGTAAATTTTTTGTACAAGAAGAATGTTCCAGTTTCTTCTATCCAGAAAGCTTTCAGTACAGGATCTTTCGGGATCGAAAAAAATAGGAAGCTTGTACCCACGAGATGGAGCATCACAGCTGTAGATGATATGCTTGGTAAGGAAATTATGGAAAAAGTAAAGAGATTCCCTGTAATTAACGAGTATCGCGTCTATGAATCTGTATTTCTAGACAATAGATTTGAGATCCTTATGATCCCGCAGGCATGGAGCTATGAATCAATGGAGACATGGTACCCTGGAACATTGTGGAATCAGAGCCCCACGAATTTTGTTCTTTATTCTGATTCGGAAACGTATAAAGGGAGAACTACATATGCAAAGATAGGGGGATGCTATTACTCGGCAAGGTTAGCTGTTTTAGAGCTTCTGGAAAAAGAGAAAAGACAGGCTACAGTTATAGTATTAAGAGAAGCACATCCAGGGTATATTATGCCAGTAGGTGTATGGCACGTTCGAGAGAATGTTAGAAATGCTATGAGAAGTAAGCCTCTAAAGTTCGATACCCTCGAAGAAGCTCTTTTGAGAGTTGCAGAAAGACTTGAGATACCTATAAATTTCTGGATAGAAAACTCGGATCTTCTCAGGGAAAGTTTTACCCAGAAAAAACTCACTCACTGGATTTGATAATTCTGACCTTTGAGATCTTTTTTTCATCCATCTTTTCTATAATGAATTTATTGCCATCATACTCGACTTCTTCTCCCTCCTCAGGGACTTTGTCAAGGTACTCCATCATGAACCCAGCTAATGTGTCAAAGGGATCACTTGGAAGCTGCAAATTCATTTTTTCGTTAAGTTCGTCTATGGGAAGCCTTGCATCAACTATAGCTGTATTCTTATCGAGGTATGTTATCTCGTCCTTTGCCACATCGTACTCATCAAATATCTCTCCAACTATCTCCTCTATGAGATCTTCCAGTGTCACCAACCCTATAACAGCTCCATACTCGCCAATCACAATAGCCATATGCACCCTTTTTTTCTGCATTTCTCTGAGAAGATCGTCTGCTCTTTTAGTCTCCGGTATAAAATAAGCTTCTCTTTTAATTTTATCAGCGGAAACATTGAAATTTCCATCTTTAAGATATTTCAAAAGGTCTTTTATGTATAATATTCCAACAATATTATCTATTTCATCTTTATATACAGGAAACCTGGAATATCCTCTCTTTATTGCTTTTGCCAGAACTTCTTTCATGCCCTCTTCAGCTTCTACACAGACCATATCAACTCGTGGGATCATTATCTCTTTAACTCTCGTATCTCCAAACTCAAATATACTTGTTATCATCTCTTTTTCGTCTTCTTCAATCGTTCCTTCCTCCCCACTCACATCTATCAGCGTTTTGATCTCATCCTCTGTAAACATGGGGGTATTTTTAACACTTTTTCCTAAAAAAAGATTTGAAATTCCAGTAAAGGCTAAACTTATCGGATAAAATATCTTTGATAGAAAATCGAATAAAGGAGCTACAAAAAGAGCTAAAGACTCAGCTTTTCTTATAGCGTAACTTTTGGGTGTTATCTCACCGAAGACTAAGATCAAAAATGTCATTACGCCAACAGCTACCCCAACTCCCTTGTTCCCAAAAAAATCTATTGCCAATGAGGTGGCTATCGAAGATGCAGAGATATTAACCAAATTATTGCCGATCAAAATAGTTGTCAGAGTTTTTTC
>QMUN01000047.1 GCA_003660605.1 Thermococci archaeon | reverse complement strand
CGTATTTTTTTAGTTTCTTTTTAAAAAAGCATAAAAGCAGAATGGGGATAAAAAGATAAAAAAAACCGAGCTTCAACGCCCAGAAACTTACTGAAGACACGGGGATCATTCTATTAATGAGGATTATCACAAGACTCAATAATATTAACATGATCACACCAGAGGTATGTACTCCATCCTTTTTCTTTCATAGGTAGGATGCTCCTTTACTATTCCAGCTTTTATCTGCCTTTTTTTAAGTAATTCCACTATCTCTGATAGCGCAAACCAATGGATATATATTTTATTCTGGAGATAATCTTTTTCCATCATTTCCTCCGATATCTCTACATTCTCAAGAATAAAATCATATACAGAATCAATATTTTCAAAACAGTCTATGACTCCCCTGACAATAAGGCAGTCTTCTATCTCTTCATAGGATTTCTTTACATTTTTTGCTCTTCTCTTCAGTCTTTCTCTTAACTGTACCGAGTCTTTAAAAGAAGAAGAACAGTAGTGAATCATTAGATCTAAATCTCTATATTTTTCAACGATCTCCAACGCTATCTCCTCACTCCCCATAACTGCTGAATCTTCCTTGAATTTAAAACCTCTTTTTCTGAGCTCTTCTATATTTGTATCAGAGTATTCTAACTCATTGAGATTTAGAAACTTTGCACCTATATCGTCTAAATATTTTACAAATTTTTCTATGTAATCTTTATCTATTGCAGGAATCTCTGCACCAACATCAAAATCATATTTTAATGCTTTTTCTATTATACTCCAATCTTTTTGAGGATGAAATCTTATCTCATCGATACAATTTTCCAGCTTTTCAAAGATTTCATCTGTGCAGAGGGTGCCGGATGTGTAAAGATGTATGTGATGATCATGAAACTCGTCTTTCAGAAGAGATGCATAATGGATCGTCCTTTCTATCTTAAGGATAGGGTCTCCGCCAGTAATTCCTGTGCCTTCGGCATCCATTAGATTCGCTTCCTCAATCACGTCGTAATCGCTGAAAACTTCTCTTTCATTGGCGTAAATAACGTCTTTATTTCTTCTTTTTTCGGATAACGGACAGTAATAGCACGTGTCTGCACACAATCCCGTGACAAAGAGCACGAGTTTTCCTCCTCTCTCACATATTTTGCATCCTTCAGGAATCATTAAATCCTCTCTATTTTTTCCTTTATGAACTTTTTTATTTCCTCAATAGAATCAGTTTTAAGTCCATAATACTCTGCAAACTTCTTTGTAGTTCTCAAGACATATGTTCTCTCTTTTGGTTTTTTTTCTATCAGTCCCTGTTCTTCAAGTTTCTTTATATGCAAATAAGCATGATTTCCTCTTATTTTTACAACATCTATCTGTTTTATCGGCTGTTTTAATGCTATTAACGATAATGTTTTTAACAACGATTTTGGAGTTTTTCTGGGAACGTACTTTATTAATTCAGAGTACTGAGGTTTTAACTGCATCACGTACTCGTCTTCAACTGTATTTACTATCTCAATAGCTGTTTCTTTTTCAGAATACTCGTTTGAAAGTATATTTAAAGCTTCTTCTACCTCCGATCTTCTCACGTTAAGTATTGAAGCTATTTTTTTTATGCTCAAAGGCTCTCCAAATACAAACAGGACTGCTTCTACTTTTTCTTTCATTTACCCACCTATAGGTTTTATGTATATGGGCCCGAAAAATTCCTCCTGGATCAGCTCTATCTTACTCTGCTGCTGTAGAAATAAAAGGTATAAAAATGTTCTCGCTATCTCAAGAGGAGTTTTATCGAATATGAGATTTTCAAAACGTATGATCCCTTCTTCATCTATGGACTTTTTTATTAAAATATAAAGTTTTTCAATATATTTTTCGAGGTCTTTTTTGTATATATCTATTTTGATTATCTGTTTTATCTCTTTTTTGAGTTTTTTTGGCTTTTTATCTTTTTTCTTTTCATAATCTTCCAGTGCTTCGAGTAATGCTTCTAAAAGTGCCGGGAGAGTTATTTCCTTTGATTCCCTTCTTAAAGGAGGGAACACGGGTGCTAATTCTATATCCTCTTCGATTCCCTCTTCTTTTTTCTCTTTTTTCTTTGCAAGGATCGTTTCTGACTGCATTCTTATTAGAATGGCAGCTACAAGGATAGTTTTTCCAGAGACTCTCATATCTATTCTTCTCGCCTCTTCTATCTTCAGGAGATATTTTTTAGTTAGGTCAACTATATCAATGTTCCACGGATCGATCTCTTTTGTAACTACTAAATTCATCAGGATATCAATAGGTCCGAGTGTATAATCCATAATCTTTAATATCTAAGCAGTTATAAATAAGTTTTGAAATTCAATTATACCAAAAATATAAATATCGTAAAGCATAGGAAGAGTATGTTTAACCATGAAGAAGGGGAAGAACTTGTTAGAATTGCAAGGAAAAATATTGAAAATTATTTAACTTCTGGAAAGAAAATTGAATTGAAAGAAGTAAAAGAAAAATATAGGAAGAAAATGGGAGTTTTTGTAACTTTAAAAAAGAATGAAAAATTGAGAGGATGTATTGGATATCCAAGACCTGTTTTACCTCTCATAGACGCTCTTTTGGATGTTTCTATAAGTGCTGCTGTGAGGGATCCGAGATTTCCTCCCGTCAGTTTAAAGGAAATGGAAAAGATCACCGTAGAGATCACGATTTTAACACCTCCAAAGCTTATAAAGTGTGATCCGAAGGACTATCCGAAGAATATAGAGATAGGGAAGGATGGATTGATAGTTGAAAAAGGTTTTTTCTCGGGTTTATTATTGCCGCAGGTACCTATAGAATGGGATTGGGATGAAGAAGAGTTCCTTGCAAATACGTGTATGAAAGCAGGACTCCCTATAGACTCATGGCTTGATCCGAATACAAAAGTTTACAAATTTCAGGGGCAGATATTCGGAGAAGAAAAAAAGTTTTAAGTTTTTAGCTTCTGCTCGAGAACGTAGATAAGCATTTTTCTATTGGCATCTATATTATTCATATTTTTATCAAAATTGTCTATTCTCTCTCTGGCTTCCAGATACGTTGCTACTATGCCGAGATTATTTTTCAGATCCTTTAAAAATGCCCTTAATTTTGACAGTGAAAGAACGTCTTCTCTCTTGGAATAATATTTTATGCCCTCAAGTGTTTTTTTTATACTGTGGATTATCTCCGAGACATCTTCCTTGACATAGTACTCCGCGTCTCCAATTAAGAAATATCTTAATGCATCTATCTCAGTTTCATTCAACTGCTGTTTAGTTTTTAATTTTGTTAAAATTTTTATTGCATCATTTCTAAGTTTATGCTGTACATTTTCTTTTATCTGAGCATCAAAATCTTCTAAAGAAGATTTTATTTTATTCAATTCACTTAAATTGGAGTTATTTATGCTGTTAACAGTCTCTTTCTGTACGACGTACATTGCAGCATTTATCAGCTTTTCTGGATCTATATCCACTCTCGATTTACAGTTTTTACAGTAGAATATCTTATTTTCAATGTCATAACTTAAATCTAATTTTCCACATTTGCATCTCATTACTGCACCTTTATCTTTAGATCGCAGGTATCATAAGCTGTATAATGCGGGCACAAGCTCTTTATACATTTTTTACCGTCTCCCCTGCATGGGAGTCTATCTATATGTATATGTAATAATGGCTCTATTAATGCGACACCTCCGATCTCTTTCACAGCTTTAATAGAACTTTGAAGTTTATTTTCATCTGTTGTTTTTAATTCAACAAAGTAATCTATGTTTGGATTCTGGTAACTAACTTCAACAATCATTTTCTCCACTCTCGATACTCCCTCAACTTTCTCAAGCTCTGAAAAAACAGTTTTCACGAGATCTGGAAGAACTTCTATTCTGCACTGATATAGTATCATGATCTCTATTTGTGGCGAAGATTTAAATCTTTTTCCATTTATAACCTTGTTCTTTTCACTTCTATATATGTAATATCGTTTTCCATATCTACAAAGGCTAAAATCATCTTCTTATTCACAGTATTGGCCATTCTTGCAGTTCTGATGATCTCATAGCTTCTGAAATTCTCTTTTTCGTCTATGACGTGAATAAGATAATCAGCATGCTCCTCTATGCTCCCCCTATATACCCTGAAATGAGTCCCGTATTTAAATCCTGTTTTTACTATGAGCCCTCTTTCTCTCAGATCTTTGTAGACCAAAAACTTTATATCGAACTCCCTCTCCCCTCTGGCTGCGTTTAATATATCCATGCCTTCTTCTATTTCCAGTTTTCCTTTTTCTACTAAGTAAGCGGCTTCAACTAATCCTAGATAGAGCTTGTTTTCCTCTAAAGTACCGTAAGATTTATTCTTCAATTTATTTATACTTTTTTTATCCTCTATCAAAACTTTGTTCCCTAATAATTTTCCAGTAATCATTTTTTACCTTCTAAAAAATGGTGGGGACGGCGGGATTTGAACCCGAGTCCATGGGTTTCTCCGCTCCAGAAAGTCTTCATCCGTTATGTCAGCAAACCCATAGTAAGCCTTTCTTTAAGAAAGACTTTATATCTCTGGAGCCCATGATGATAGCCAGGCTACACCACGTCCCCGTGGCTTACACTATTTTCGACATTATTTCCGATCTTTTATATAAAAGGTTTTCTATCTCTTTGAAAATCCGTATCTTCCGATGACATCTCCAAGCGACCAGTACTCTCCTTTAACATAACAGATAGGCTCTGCTTTTTTGTAATTTATTTTTCCGTTTTCGATAAGTTCTTCATCTACATTCACAGTCACTATCCTTCCAATGAGAAGATCATGGGTACCCAATGGAACTATCTTCTCGAGTCTGCATTCTATATTCACAGGACATTCTTTTATCAGTGGCGAACTCACTTTTCTTGCCTTGATCTTTGTAAATTTTGTTTTCTCAAACTTTTTAACGTTTCTACCGGAGACCATTCCACAAAAATCTACTTCTTTAAGTATCTCTCTCTTGGGAATATTTACCACAAATTCCTTGGATTTCTCTATAAGATCATGAGAAAATCTTTCTGGTCTTATAGCGAAACAGAGCATAGGAGGATCGTAGCATGCTGTCCCTATCCACGCTATTGTTACGATGTTCTCATCGCACGTTATCAAACTCACTGGTACAGGGTATAGAGCTGGATAAGGTTCTTTTTCTATCTTCATAGTTAGAGTTATTTTTTTGTTGTTATAAGGGTTTCCTTTTTTTGTTATTTTTTCTTATCCTCATAAATGAATATATCTTCAATCTTGACTCCAAAAAATGCTGCTATTTTAAAAGCTAATCTAAGAGATGGATCGTACTTTCCTTTTTCTATTGATATTATCGTCTGTCTTGTTACCTCAAGCTTCTCTGCAAGGTTTTCCTGCGTTAAATCGTGCATTGCCCTGTAAACTTTAAGTTTATTCCTCATCTGGACCATATCCATATTTTTTGTTGTAGTACATGTAGAAAATATTATACAACATAAGTAAGGCACATACGGAATAAGCCAATGTAAAACCACTCTGTGCAAGATTAGGGTACTTATTTCTCAATGCTATCAAAATAACTCCAATCAAGGCAACAGATGGCGTAAAGATTTGAAATGTTTTTCTAGATGCTCTTTCACTTATTCTGTGTGTTCTCTCATCTTCAATCACTTCTTTGACTCTGCTTTTGCATAAATACAATAAAGCCATTCCTACAGTTACCGCAACTATTGGTAATATAACATTTTCTATTGTTATTGAAAATCCGATTACACCTCCTAGAGTCATTGCTATTATTACTCCACAAATTGCGTATGTTTTTCTGTCCATAATATCACCTCAATGTAAAGTTTATTTTCCTTCATGTAAAGTACATTTTACATAAAGCTTTATAAACTTTACGGTTGGAGGGTTTTGGCACTAAATTCTAATCACCTTTTTCACAACTAACAAAGCATTATACAGTATCAACTGACAGTGGTGAAAACACTGTCAGCCAACTCAAAACAAAGTTTTGAGTTTTTACACCAGAATTCAATCAGAATAGTCCATGGAGTTCTACATCTCACAATATCTCCCAATCTACTTTTCATCGACCAGAAAATCGCTTCAATTCTGCTTCTCTTGCTGTATAGCTTCTTCATTTTTCTTGGATGCGATCTCCATTCTCTGATCATTTTTCTGTATGCATAGCTTCCTTTTGATCTTGTTCCACAGTTCTTTTTTGGCTTTATTATCGGGAAGCCCCTTTTTTATCAAACAGATCACAGTTCTTTCTTGAAAGATAGCCAGAGTCTGCTAAAAGGCTATGCATTGTATCGATCGCGCCAAGTAGCTCCTTAAGGTATAGAGACTCATGTTTATTGCCGGGAGTTATTGTAAAGCTCTTTAAGGACTTTGTTTCAGTATCGGAGATCAAATGGAACTTTGTATAGTTTT
>QMUN01000046.1 GCA_003660605.1 Thermococci archaeon | reverse complement strand
TCAAGAGATGGTTCATGGAAGTTTTTATGAAGATACTTTTTGGCATTTGGAAAGAAGGGACAAACTTCTTTTGCATGATCACAGACAGTAACAACATAATCAAACTCCATTCCACGAAATTTTTCGATACTTTTTGAATGCTGCATAGAAATATCAATGCCAATCTCTGCCATTACTCTTGTAGCATAAGAATTAATATTTGAAGATTCTGTTCCTGCACTATATGCCTCATAATAGTTCCCGTATAAACTTCTGAGCAATCCCTCCGCCATCTGAGATCTGGCCGAATTGTGCGTGCAAATAAACAATACTTGTTTTTTCATTCTACTATCACCCCTCTTGGGGTATATTTACTCCTACACTGAGGTAATTCTAAATGGCATTCATCAAATAGATAACAGTATCTCTTACAGATCGAAACAAGCATAAGCATTGCAGGAACTTCAATCAAAACACCTACCACCGTTGCTAATGCTGCTCCAGAAGATAAACCAAATAGCATCGTTGCTGTTGCGATTGCAACTTCAAAATGGTTCGAAGCACCTATCATTGCAGAAGGAGCAGCATCATGATAGGAGAGTTTTAGCAATCTTGCCAGAACAAAGTATCCCAAGGAAAAAATGAAAATCGTCTGTATAAAAAGAGGAATAGCAATCCATAATATAGTCAAAGGATAACTCATTATAATAGCTCCTTTGAAAGAGAATAAAAGTACTAATGTGGCAAGAAGTGCAACTATGCTGATCGGAGTAAGCCGATGTAAAAATTTTGTATTAAACCATTCCAGTCCTCTGTATTTTATAATCCACCTCCGTGAAAGATATCCAGCAAGTAATGGCAGTGCTACATAGATCGTTACCGAAAGCAAGATTGTTTGCCACGGTATCGGCATTGCATTTACGCCTAACAAGAAACTTCCAAGGGGTGCATATAATATAAGCATTGTTAAGGAGTTTATAGCCACCATTACCAACGTAAGTCCATCGTTGCCTTTTGCAAGATAGCTCCACATAAGCACCATAGCTGTACAGGGAGCAATTCCCAGCAGAATTGCACCTGAGATGTAGCTTCGCCATAACTCAACTTCTTGCCCAGTTTTGATAACCTCTGTTCCAGGCAAGAACCCTTTGAATAAAAAGCCTAAAAAGAAGGAAGCAATGAGATACATGGTAAACGGCTTTATCGCCCAATTAATGAACAAGGTTAAAGCCACGGGCTTAGGCGTTTTTGCAGCCTTTACTACTTCAGCAAAATCTATCTTCACCATAATTGGATACATCATGAAAAATAGGCAGACAGCAATAGGAATCGATACATTGTATATTGAAAAAGAGTCTAATTTGACTGCAATCTTTGGAGCTATCTTCCCTAAAAAGATACCTGCGACAATGCAAAACAAGACCCAGATTGTTAAGTATTTTTCAAAAACAGATAATTTTTTTTCCATCATTTTTATACCTCCTAAATCATATCAATCTCCTCTCCCTATACTTATCATTCTCTCAAGAGGCAATTTAGCTCTTTCTATTATGTCTTTAGACAACGTGACTTTGGGATCTAAATTTTCTAAACTTTTTAATACTCTATCTATCGTGATCTTTTTCATATTTGGGCATATAGCTTCCATTGGGTAAAATTCCTTTGTAGGATTTTCTTTTTTTAATCTATAGCAAAGTTCTCGCTCTGTTCCAATTATAAACTCTTTTGAATCCGACTTTGAAGCATGATCAACCATACCCTGAGTTGAAAATACATGATCTGCAATATCTATCACATCCGGCTTACATTCAGGGTGTACGAGAATCTCTGCATCTGGATGTTCTTTTTTAAGAGCTATTATATCTTCTTTGTTGATTTTATGATGTGTTGGACAGAAACCTGGCCATAAAATGAGATTTTTATCAAATATGAATCTCTTTGCATAAAGACCGAGGTTTTTATCGGGTATGAATATAATATCCTTCTCTCTTAAACTTTTGATCACTTTAACTGCATTTGATGATGTACAGCAAACATCTGTCTCTGCCTTAACAGCGGCGGTTGTATTAACATATGCAACAACTGGCGCTTGGGGATTCTCATCTTTAACCCATCCAAGGCTCTCAACATCCACCATCGCAGCCATAGGACATTTTGCATTGGTATCGGGATGAATAACTATTCTGTCAGGACTAAGAATTTTTGCAGTTTCAGCCATGAAATCAACTCCACAAAAAACTATTATCTCTGCCTCTGTTTCTGATGCTTTTCGAGCTAACCCTAAAGAATCACCGACAAAATCAGCAACATCCTGTATCTCAGGAAGCTGGTAATTATGTGCCAGGATTATGGCATTTTTTTCTTCTTTTAATTCCTTTATTTTCTGAATCAGTTCATTATAACCACTCATTCTTTCACCTTATTTCTTCCTCATAAATCCATCCAAAACTCCATAGTCTCTTATAAAAGCACAAACAGAACATGTTTTTTCTATTGCCAAAGAATCTTTTTCAGATTCCAGAATCTCTTTTGCTGATTTCTCTATTTCATCGATAATTTCCTGGTTAAATTTCATCTCCTTTCCTCTCTTGGACCTCAGATACTGTGACACAGCTGATTCAGTTACGCCCAATTTTCTTGCTGCTTCTCTTTGAGTCAGATTAAACTCTTTCACCAAAACTCTGGCAAACTCTCTTCTTATTGCGGGCAGAACATACCAGACGATCAACTCACATGGGGTTTTCATTTGCACCACTATGACCAATACTTAACAATTGTTAAGTTCTTAACAATTTAAAAAGTTTTCGGTTCTCCTTCACCCCCCATCCAGAGGAGGAAACAGAGCTATTTCATCCCCATCTTCTATTAACTCTGTTCCGTCTGAATAGACATGATTCAGTAATATCATGGTATAATCTGTAAACTCACTCAATTTTGGGTATTCTGCCACAAGCATCTTCATCAATTCATTTACCGTTATTTTTTCTTTTAGCTCCATATTGAGCTCCTTTTTACCTACTATCTCTCTATAGTATGCTGATAATTTTACTTTAATTTTAATTTTATCCTCCTCCGATAGGTGGAAAAATTGAGACAACATCTTCTTCTTTTAACTTCGTTTCCAGTCCATCTAAAAACCAGATGCTCCTGCCGTTTACTAAAATTATAGTATCTTCAAGTACCAATGGGTCTGTAGTTTTTGTCAGAAACGGCACTATTTTTTCATACTTAGAATTGAGTGACTCTACAAGCTCTCTTATATCTTTTGCAGGAATAATGACCTGCTTCTTTCCTACTGCATCACGAAAAACTGCAAACAGGCGAACAGTTACCATAGTATCAATCCCCGCAGCTCGGACATTTTGGGTTTCGCTCTATTTTGATAAGATCGTATGTCAGATACCGAGAGTCATAAATCAGTAATTTATTTGTTAATAACAGCTTTATACCAGCAAAAAACTTGATCACCTCAGTTGCCTGAATTGTTCCGATAGTACCCGGAGTCGTACCCATTATTGGCACCTTTCTCTCGGGAGGAGATTTAGGAATAATGCATCTAAGACACGGAGTCTTTTTAGGTATTATTGTAGTTGCTCTTCCTTCAAATCCATAACAAGCACCATGAAAAAAAGGAATCTCCAGTTTCAATATAGCATCGTTTAATATAAATCTTGTACGAAAATTATCCATACAATCAACGACTGCATCAGCACCTTTTAATAACTTTAATACATTTTCTTCATTAATCTTCTCTTTGATGCCAGTTATTTCGATATCTGAATTGATCTGTGTCAATTTTTCCACTGCGGATTCAACTTTACTTTTTCCAATGTCCTTCTCCCAGTGCAGTATTTGTCTATTTAAATTAGAGAGTTCTATAGTCTCGTGATCTATGACAGATATATGCCCAATACCTGCAGCAGTTAAGTATAAACTCACAGAAGATCCTAGACCTCCAGCACCCGCAACAACTACGTGTGCTTTTTTCAAATTCTCCTGTCCTTTTCTTCCAAATTCCTGTATATTTATCTGTCTATCATATCTCTTTAACTCTCTGTTTGTTAATGTCATTTGCTCGACTCCAAAACCTCATAGCCCCACTCTACTTTGACTCCTCCTATCTTCATCTGCGCTAATGCAGAACAGTATTTCTCCTGGCTCAATTTTATAGCTCTCAGGACTTTTTCATTGGTAAGGTTACCCCTCAATTTATAATTCAGAGTAATCTTTGTGAAGTATTTTGGATACTCTTCCCTTCTCTCTCCAGTAATCTCTACTTCTAATCCTTCTATTGGCTCTCTCGACTTTTTTAATATATCGATAATATCATAAGAAGTGCATCCTGCAACAGAGAGAAGCATCATCTGCATAGGCGTTAAATTTTCACCACACATTACTATGGATTTGTTATCGCATTCTCCAGAAAATTCCATATCGTTTATCCATTTAACTTTGGCTTTCATATTATCACTTTATGTGACGAATTTAAAAAAGTTATCATAAGATTCGAAACTGGAAGAAAGATTTTATCTCCAATCTTGTACAAATCTTCTCATTTCATGGAAGTTTCTTGAGTTTACTGATAGGTGCGTATCGATATTCTCCTGTTGTGACCATTGGCTTGGCAATCCTGTATCGATCTTCTATCGAAGCCTGAAAAACTTCTTCATCAATCGAAACTGCTACTACATGTCCAAAAATGATAATCTCGTCATCATACAGTTTAAGGAATTCTTCTTTGCATTCGAGATTCACCGGACATTCTTCTATTCTTGGCGGTTTCACAACTGATGAGGGTACTGCATGGAGTCCCGCCTTTTCTAATTCATTTACCTCTCGAGGATAATCTTTTGATGTTTCCATGGCTTGTTTGACAATATCTTCACCGGGAATATTAACGACAAACTCATGCTGTTCAAGAATGTTTTGAGCCGTGTGATGAGTAAGATTGCAGCTGAAGGCTAAAATAGGCGGATTTGAAACCGCACTCATGATCTCCGACTTAACTGCTGCATTGACAATGCCATTTTTATTTATAGTGGTAACGATCACCAACTGTCCCAGAAGTGGTAATTTCTCACCCACCGAGCTTCGAAAACTCTCCAATTCTATGTTTATTTTTGCCATTGCATAGTATCAAATTTGAAATATTTAAATATTGTTCTGAGAGATTCATGAGAAATGGTAGGGGGTTTTGGGATGGTGGGTGAAGTTGTTATATCTCCTCAGGATTCAAAAAAATAGAAGTTAAGGCGATCAAGAGCTTTCATGCTCGCTCATTCCTTTCTTTCACGATATCGTCTGACATACTGGTATCTACCTTTGAAAGGATCTTCCTTACTTTCTCGAGATCTTCGTCTTTGGCCATCTTTCTTATGTGTCTCAATAACGGTGAATCTTTCGATTTTTCTAAGAGAAGGTCTATCTCCGCTTTTGACACAATGTATTTTTTATGCTCTTTCACGATGCTCATTTTTTCACCTGTGATATATTATGTTCCCGAATACTTTTTAAGTTTTTGTCTTTCAGGACACGAAAATGATAGAGAGGGGTTGGGATGGTAGGGTTTCTAAAGCTCTGCAGATTTTTTCCATTTTTCAATCAATTTTTTTGGCCATCCTATTTCTGCTAGTTTTTTTGCCATGTCATCAGGTATCACGCCCTTTTTTGTCTCTCTTCGTATTATGATTACTTCCTTGGGTATGTGAAAAATCCGTTTCTCGTACCAATCCCATCCAAAAAACTCGAATCCCTTATCATCAATGTAGAGAAAAGAAGCGACCATAACGTTTTTGTACTTTGGTTCTTTCTTCGTAAGATCTTTCATCCATGCGGAGATGTTTACTATAGCTGGCCTAGTTTCTACTGGTATTTTTCTATCTCTCAATTTATCCATATAAAATTGATACATTTTGGCATCGGTTTTTTTCTTTGGAATGTAATTCAAGAAATGAGTATGTCCATATACAACATTCAAATTTTCGGGAACTTTATTGTTTCCGATAAATAATTTCCACCATTTCGTGAAATTATCTATTGTTTCATGATTTTTATACTTCACTCCACTAAACCAACTCCAAAATCGCCTACCGAAAGTCATATACAATTTAGGAAAAGTCAAGAAAAATAATAACACTACAATCTCTGGTTTTCCTAAAACCAGGATTTTATCATTTGATATTAGTTTATTTATAATTGCAGAAACTATACTTATTCCAAATAATAAAGGAACGTAATTTGTAAGAGCATTTGAGACTTTTCTTAACCATGGCAGTATATTAGATAACTTCCCTGTATTTGTAAAATGTTTATCAAACTGATGCCCATGCACAAAGAGATAATTCTGATTTCCTATTGGTAAAAATTTTTTATCTGATGGATATACGTCCTCCACAATCTTGAGGTTAGATTTCCCCAGAGGATAGTATTCCTTTTCCTGCGACAACAACGCTTTATCCAGAATGTTATCGTGATTCCCAAGAACATATATCTTCTCTGCTTCTATTTCTGCGAGAGTGGGCATTAACGTAGATACACAGGTATTGAC
>QMUN01000045.1 GCA_003660605.1 Thermococci archaeon | reverse complement strand
GAAGCGATTCTTGAGATGAAGGATTTTAAAGATCTTTATTTTCCAAGCAGAGATATGAATATTAAAATTGTGATCAAAAAAAGGATAAAAAAGGGGTACCGTCTTAAGGAGATAGACCTACATCTGCGAAGATCGAGAACTATTCTAGAATCCAGATTGATACATGAAGCTAAAAAATATATCAGGACCCCCACCATCTTTGAGATAGATCGTGATGAATGTTACATCGTTATGGAATATGTAGAGGGAGAAAGGGTAAAAGAACTTCTTGAAAAGGTTAATTCTGAAAAAAGAGAGGAAATATGCCTAAAAATAGGAAACATGGTCGGAAAATTGCATAAAAATGGCATTATTCATGGAGATCTGACTACTTCCAACATGATCTATAGACTTAACGAGATATATCTTATAGATTTTGGTCTTGGAGAGTTTTCCAGAGAGATAGAAAAGCAGGGAGTAGATATGCACCTATTGAAAGAAGCTCTGCAATCTACACATTACAAATATTTTTTAGAGGATTTTGAAACAGTGATGAAGGGATATGCATATATTGTTGGAAACGAAAAAAAGAAGGAGATTCTAAAGAGAATAAATGAGATAGAAAAGAGGGGAAGATATGTCCAAAGAGATAGTCTTTATAACAAGTAATGAAAACAAGTTCAGGGAAGCAGAAAATCTTATAAATCCATTGGGATTTAAGTTAATCCAGAAAAATCCAGGATACCCGGAGATACAGACCTCTTCTTTGGAGGAAGTGGTTAGATATGGGATAAAATACCTGAAGGATAGATTAGATATCTTTTTCATGGAGGATTCTGGCTTATTTATAAAAAGTCTGAATAATTTTCCGGGAGTTTACTCTAAATATGTATTCACCACAATAGGAAACGAGGGTATTTTAAAGCTCATGGAAAAAACTGAGAATAGAAATGCTGTTTTTAGAACAGTGATAGGGTTCTATGATGGCAAAGCAAAAATTTTTAAAGGGGAATGTGAAGGGAAGATAGCTAACGAAACTAAAGGCGATCATGGATTTGGATACGATCCAATATTCATTCCTTATGGCAGCGAGAAAACATTCGGAGAAATGAAAACTGAAGAAAAGAATCAGTACTCTCACAGAGGAAAAGCCTTAAAAAGTTTCATTCAGTATTTAAAACAGAGGTGAAAAAATGGCAAGAATGCACTCAAGAAAGAAAGGAAAGTCAGGATCAAAGCATCCTCCAAAAATGTTTCCTCCCACATGGCTGGAATACAGTAAAGAGGAGATAGAGGCATTAGTTGTCAAATTAAGGAAGAAAGGAGTTTCTCCAGGTCTTATAGGTATAACATTGAGAGACCAGTATGGGATCCCCAATGTAAAGCTTATCACAGGTAAGAAGGTGACAGATATTCTAGAAGAGAATGGCATGAAGCCTAAATATCCTGAAGACCTTTTAAATTTGATAAAAAAAGCTGTTGAGATAAGAAAACATCTGGAAGAAAACAAAAAAGATTATCATTCCAAAAGAGGTCTGGAACTGACAGAGTCTAAGATAAGGAGACTTGTAAAGTATTATAGGAGAACAAAAAAACTTCCAGAGGATTGGAGATACGATCCAGAGCAGGCTGTACTCCTTGTAAGGTGATTCATTGGAGCACATTCAGAAGAAAGCAGCCGAAATTGCCTCTTTTTTTTTAAATAATCTCTCCAGATTCGATAAAGTATATATAGTTTCTCATAAAGATACGGATGGGATTACTGCATGTGCCTTACTGTACCTTACACTAACCCGTTTTAAGAAGGTGGAGACAAAAATAATACCTCAGATATACTTGAAAACTTTAGATGAACTAAAAAAGGAAATAGGCGACAATTTAGTCGTGTTTTCTGATCTCGGAAGTAGTTTTTGTAGAGAAATCTCTGAGAAATTCAGGTATTATATTATTCTGGATCATCATCCTGTAAAAAATTGTAAAGAGAATGTTCTTAATCCCCATCTTTTTGGATACAACGGTGCATACGATCTCTCTGGTGCTGGAGCCGCTTACTTCTTTTGTAAAAATCTTTACCCCGGGATAAAGAAGTATAGTTATCTGGCGATCGTCGGTGCGATAGGCGACAAACAGAACGATCCATTTCAGAACTTAAACTTAGAGATAATAAAAGAAGGAAAAGGAATCTTTGAGAGATATGGAAAAAATATTTTCATTGAAAATGTTGAAGACGATCTCAGGGATGGAGAGTACTTTTCTTCCCTCGTAAATGCCTGCGGAACGCTAAACAAAGCAGATTTAGGACTTCAAGTTTGTATCCAGAACAAAGAAGCTATAAAAGAGGCTAAAAAAATATTTGAACAGTATGACGAGGAATTAAATACAGCTTTAAAGCACTTCCTGGGAAACAAAGACAAAATAATCGAAGAAAATAAGGAAAGATCTGTATACTTTATAGTTTCCGATATGAAAAGAAGTCTAACTGGTCCACTTTCTACACTTTTGATTAAAGTTTTTAACGATAAGCCTGTAATTGTTATATCAAAAAGGAATAACCTAAAAATATCTGCTAGAGGAACAAAAAAGCTTGTATCTCAAGGATTACATTTAGGAGAAGCTCTAAAAACGGCAGTGAGTAGAAAAGGAGAGGGGGGAGGTCACGACATTGCCTCTGGAGCTGTTTACAATGGAAAGATCGAAGAATTCATGGAGAAAGTGGATTTCGAAATAAAGAAACAGTTTAAGAAAAGGTTTTTGATAGAAGGAGAGATTATAATCAATTACGAAGATGAGGAAACCGCCGCATCAACAGCAGAAGCTGTGAATGTGGACAATGAGAAAACTTTAAAAGCCACTCTGATAGAAAGTTATAATAACAAAAACGAATTTATAACTCTGATAAAATCAGAGAATATAGGTACCTTTAAAAATGTGATTGATGATATGCTTGTCTGCATTAAATCTTCTGAAATAATGAAGGAGTGAGAAATATGGCAAAAAGAACTGTAAGAAAAAAAGATCCATGGAAATTGAAGAAATGGTATAGTGTTTATGCTCCACAGATATTTGGAAATCAAAAAATAGCGGATATACCCGCTACAGAGCCTGAACAGATACTTGGCAGAGTAATAGAGATCACACTGAGGGATCTCACAGGTGATTTCACTAAAAACCATGTAAAATTATTTTTTAAGATAAAAGAAGTTAAGGGAAACAATGCATACACAGAATTAAAAAAACAGGAACTTTTGAGATCCTACATGAGATCACAGGTCAGGAGAAACACGACAAAAGTGGAAAATATTATGGATATAGAGACAAAGGATGGTAGAAAAGCGAGAGTCCAGGTAACTGCTATCACTGCTAAAAGGATTCAGCAATCTCAGGAAAGAGAGATCAGGAGCATACTGGAAAAGATCGTTACTCGAGAAGCTGGTGCCAAGGATCTCGAACAATTCGTTCTGGAACTTGTGCTCGGAAAAATAGCATCTGCAGCTTACAGGGAAGCTAAGAATGTTTATCCGCTGAAGAGAGTGGAGATCTCAAAGACAAAAATATTTGCTTAGGGCCCGTGACCTAGCTGGATAGGGTGTCGGCCTTCTAAGCCGAAAGTCGCGGGTTCGAATCCCGCCGGGTCCGCTCATTACTTCCCGAGTTTCCTACCGGAAACATCGGTAAGGATGAACCATCCTTACGTCAGGTTCATTTTCGCGTCCTCGTCGTGGATGATCCAGCCCTTCGGCCTGTTTCATTTCCCGCCGGGTCCGCTAACCCTTTTTTCAACATAAATTGATGTAGGTTTTGACCTACATCCACTTGGGAAGAAAAAATCGTTCTGGAAAAAAGAAATAGATTATTTAATAAAAAAGGGAGATATTTAAAATCATTTCGCACACAGACTGATGTAGGTTTTCAACCTACATCCATGTGGGGACGAAAACGGTTCTCCAAAAGAAAAAAACTATTATTTAAATAGGGAGAATAGGAAGAGGATAAAATAAGTGGATGTAGTTCTAAAGCAACTACATCTATCTGATGACGAATACCTTTTTAAATTTTCATCATAATTTTTTTCATGATAATTACTGATAATCACATGCATTTAGATCCAAAAGGATTGGGGATTGAAGCTGCTAAGAAGTTTTTAAGAGCTGGAGGCACGCATTTATTCATTGTTTACAAATACGCAAAAGATTATGGGATAGATGTTAAAGATGAAAAGGATTTTGAAAAAGCTTACGATATTGTCATAGAACTTTGTAGGGAAGTAAACGAAAAGACTGATCTTAAAGCTTACTGTATTGTTGGCATACATCCTTCAGAGGTAGTGGAGCTT
This sequence comes from Thermococci archaeon, assembly GCA_003660605.1. GTDB lineage: Archaea > Methanobacteriota_B > Thermococci > Methanofastidiosales > B48-G16 > B48-G16. The sequence continues at coordinate 2,231 of QMUN01000045.1, read as the reverse complement.
TACAAAAAATTCGGAGAGAGAAAAACATGGGATCTCTGTACAAAAACGTTTGATATTATCGCTAAGAAATATGAAGAAAGGGAAATAATAGGTGTAGGTGAGATAGGGAGACCTCATTTTCCTGTTTCTAACGAAATTTTGGAGTTCTGTCAAAAGATAATGAATAAAGGTTTGGAATTAAGTAGAGATCTTGATTGCGCAATTCAGTTGCATCTTGAGTCTTTTGGAAATAAAGAGAAATTCTATGAACTGGAAAAGATAGTAAAAAGATATGGAAGAAAAGAGAGGGTGATAAAACACTTTGCACCTCCGAATGTAAAGATTTTTGACAAAATAGGGATAATGCCTTCTATAATAGCTTCTGAGAAGAATATAAAAGAAGCTATAAAGGGAGGTAACAGGTTTTTGATGGAAACGGATTATATAGACGATTTAACAAGACCTGGGGCAGTTATGGGGCCAAAAACAGTACCAAGAACGACTTTTAAACTTCTTAATTCACACATCCTCAGTGAAGACGATATCTACAAAATTCACAGAGAGAATATCGAAAAACTTTACAAGATCACTCTGGAATAGGATCGTAACATTTATTAAGAGGTAATGGATGAGAGTTAATAAGTGATACTCTAAAATACTCCGGAGGGCTTAAGATCGAAACAGATGACCTGAAAACAATAGAGAAAGAGGCACTTAAGGAAGTAGATCTCGAAGAGGTACTGAAGACAGCAGGTATCTCAAAAAAAGCTTTAGATAAAGCTAAAAGTTTAAAGAGAACTAGAGATTTGAAAAGAAATCTCTCTGAATTCAGAAAAAAAGCAAAAATTTTTAAAGAAGAGGTCAGAAGGTACGAAGAAACTGGTAAAAGTATAAAGGACGAAGAGTTCAAGAATAAATTGAAGGAAGCCGAACTTTTAAAAATTACCTTAAAGGGTAGAGATATTAAAAAAAGATTTTTGAAAGATAAACTGGAAAGTTTGAGAGAAGAGGAAGCCAAACTTGAAAAAGAAGCTAAAACATTGAACCTAAAGTTTAAAAAAGAGCTTAAGGATATAAAGATCAAATGATAGAATCTGTAAATGTGACTAAAAAGTTTGGGGATCTTACAGCTCTCAATGATCTGAGTTTAAAGATAAATAAAAATGAAATTTTTGGTATCGTTGGGCCAAATGGCGCAGGAAAAACTACTTTTATAAGAATTGTTTGCGGTATACTCAGTCCTACATCCGGAACTGTTTATATTGACAATATAGATATCAGAAAAGATGATGCTGATTTAAAAAGGAGAATAGGCTATCTTCCAGAAGAACCGAACCTCTACATGAGGCCTACAGCTTACGAACTTGTAAAGTATTTTGCAGATCTCTATGGAGTATCAAAAGATCTTTTTGAAGAAAGAGCCGAAGAACTTTTCAGACTTGTGGGGTTATATGATAGACGTAACTCGAAAGTGGAGTCATTTTCAAAGGGTATGAGGCAGAAACTTGCCTTCGTGAGGGCTTTAATTCATGATCCAGAGATACTTATATTCGATGAGCCAACAATGGGTCTTGATCCAGCAACTTCTAAAAGTATCCGGGACTTTATTCTGGAGTACAGCAAAGATAAGACTGTTGTGGTCTGTACGCATTATATGGAAGAAGCTGATTACCTCTGCGATAGGATAGGAGTACTCAACAATGGAAAACTTGTGACTTCCGGAACGCCGGGAGAGTTAAAAACACTTATTAAAAAGGAAAATATATTTGAGATAGAAGTCGAAAATCCAGAGAAGGTCATTAAAAATTTGAAAGACATTAAAATAATAAAGTTCAAAGGAGATAAGATCATCGTTTCTTGTTCATATAAAGAATTAGGAGAGTTACTCAAGAGTTCTGAAGGTATAATAGGCATACACTCGAAAATACCAACTTTAGAAGATGTCTTTATAGAACTTACCAAGTGATAAAATGATGAAAAAGATAATAAAATGGGAGTTAAAGAGGATATTCTCTTCAAAAAAGTTTACAGCAGCATTTATACTTCAATTTTTTCTGATAGTTTTGATCATACCTCTGTTTACAATTTATCTGGAAACACTTCAGAGCGGTAAGTTTTTCTCGACAGCTCCAGGGATGAATGAGTTTATACCTATAGGAATTAATAGAAGATGCAAACTCTCTGAGATAATAGAGGAGTACGATCAATTTAGTTTAACGATTCTTGAAAAAAATGATGGCATGAAAATGCTG
>QMUN01000044.1 GCA_003660605.1 Thermococci archaeon | reverse complement strand
AAAAAGCGATAGAGGCTGCTTTCAAGGGGCATGGAAGCATGAAGCATGTCATGATCGTGGATGAAGATGTTGATATATACGATCCGAATGCATTGGAATGGGCGATAGCGACAAGGTTCCAGGGAGACAGAGATCTATATATCTATCCAGATCAGCCGGGAAGCTCGTTAGATCCATCAGGAAAGCACGAGCCTGGAAAAAAGACGAGAACGACAAAAATAGGTATAGACGCTACCATACCTTCTAACGTCGATCCGAGTAAGTATGAGAAGGTAAAATACACAAAGGTAGATATGGATGATTACATCGGGTGAGGGGAAATACAGAGTATGGCTCAAAGAAAAAAAGATTGGAGATGACAGACTGTATATTTTAGGAGGAGGAGAAAAGACCCATATAGGAGGGATAGTGATCTGCGGGCCGAAAAAAACAGATGTCATTAGAATAGAAGGGCATTATGATGATATTGTTTTAAAACCTATAGCTGAGAAAGCATGTGAAAAATACAAAACAACAATTGTTGTTATAGGAGGAGTACACATAGAAAATGCTAAAAAAGAGGAGATAGATAAGATTGTAAAGAATTGTAGGAGTATGATATCATGTATCTGACAAGAGAAGAAGAATCCATCTTAAATGGTGAGAAAGGAGAAGTGTATGAAAAAGTATTTCGTCTGCTCGTGAGACTCGGAGATATTTACGGAGCAGACAAAATGATACAAGTAGGATCTGTTCAGGTAGCTGGAGTATCTTACAAATCTATAGGTGATCCTGGAAGGGATTTTCTTGAGGATTTTGCAGAAAAAGGAGCTAAAGTCAAAGTTTTAACATTTTTAAATCCAGCTGGAATGGATATGGAAAACTGGAAGGAGCTTGGATTCCCAGAAGATTTTGCTGAAAACCAGATAAGAATTATGAATGCATTTAAAAAGATGGGAATAGTTGTGACAGCGACATGCACACCATATCTTGCTGGGAACTTACCGAGGTTTGGGGAACATATAGCATGGTCAGAGTCATCTGCAGTATCTTTCTCTAATTCTGTAATAGGCGCGAGAACAAACAGGGAAGGAGGACCATCAGCATTGGCTGCGGCATTATGCGGAGTTACACCTAACTATGGATTACACCTTGACGAGAACAGAAAACCGAATATACTCATAAATGTGGATGCAGAGCTTAAATCCAACTCAGATTTTGGAGCTTTAGGATATCATGTTGGAAAACTTGTTAAAAACAAAATCCCATACTTCAAAGGAATAAAAAATGCAAACACAGATAATCTGAAAGCATTGGGAGCTGCAATGGCAGCTTCAGGAGCTGTAGCGTTGTACCACGCAGAAAATTTAACACCAGAAGCAAAAATCATGGAGATAAAAGGACTGGAGAATATAGATGTTACAAGTAAAGAGATTAAGGAAACGTACGAGAAATTAAATACTGGTAAAGATGCTGATATTGTAATCTTAGGATGCCCTCACGCATCCCTTCGTGAGATAGCGACAGTGGCGGAAAAACTCAGAGGAAAGAAATTATCAAAGCCTTTATGGATATGTACGTCAAAAGCAATGAAAGAAACATCAACTATTATGGGATATACAGATATAATCGAAAAAGCGGGAGGAAAGATAGTATGCGATACGTGCATGGTAGTATCACCCATAGAAAAGATGGGATACAAGACTACAGGAGTAAATTCTGGAAAGGCTGCAAATTATTTACCCGGATTCTGCAAGCAGAATGTAGTTTTTAATAACATTGATGAGTTAATAAAGGGTGTGATGTGATGAAGGGAAGAAGGATAAGTCTTGGAACTGCAGAGGGTGAGGCTATTGTATCAAAGGAGCCAATAGGATTTTATGGAGGGATAGATGCGAAAACAGGAATTGTAATAGAAAAAGGACACGAACTTGAAGGAAAATGCGTCAAAGATAAAATATTGGTATTTCCACGCGGAAAAGGATCTACCGTAGGCTCTTATGTTATATATGGATTAAAAATGAATGGAGTTGCACCAAAGGCGATAATAAACAAGGAAACAGAGACAATTGTAGCTACTGGTGTTATACTTGCTGGTATACCGTGTATTGACAAAATAGATATAGAAAATATAAAAACGGGAGACAGATTAAAGGTAGATGCAGACAAAGGAATAGTAGAAAAATTAAAATGATTTTATTTTTTTCAGAGTTTCTATAGCTCTTCCTATTTTTTCTATTTCTTCTACATCTTCTGTGTCTTTTAATTTATTATAGAGAAACTCTATTTTCTCATTTATTATATCTTCTTTTGTTTCTGATCCACAGTTTATGCAGAAGATTTTTCCATCTTTTTCAAATAAAGGATAAGAACATCTTTTGCAGTGCTTATCCGTCATTTTTGCTCCAGAAAGGAGTAATTTAGCTATTTTTTCATTATCGATCATTTTTACCATAATAGACTTTGTATCAGGAATTTTATAAATTTTATCGTATCCCTTAAATTATTTATGTGGCTTTTTTCACCTGCATAGATAGTTTTTATCCTGACATTTCCAATTCTGCATTTTGCTCTTACAAGTAACTCAGATTCAAGAATAAATCTTTCTGTCTTAAAATCCAATCCTCTAAGAACATCTGTTTTTATCAATCTGTACCCGGATTGACTGTCTCCTATCTTTTGATGCGTTCGCAAAGATAATAAAAATGTAGTTATAGTATTTGATAATCTTCTAGAGAAGGGCATCTCCTTAAAATCTCTTGCTCCTATGATTATATCATATTTGTCTATCTTTTTTAGAAAATTAGGTATTTCGGAAGGATCGTGCTGCCCGTCGGCATCGAGAGTTATTATAACATCATAGTTATTTTTTAAAGCATAGTTAAATCCTGTAATTAAAGCATCTCCCTTCCCCTTATTTTTTTCATGCTTTATTACAAAAGCTCCTTTTTCTTCAGCTCTCCTTCCAGTATCATCTACTGATCCATCATCTATTACAATGACATCGCAGTATTTTAGTGTCTTTTTTACTACTTTTCCTATCCTTTCTTCTTCGTTATATGCAGGGATCAAAGCCAGAGTTTTCATTAAAAATCCTTATTTTTTTTCTTTATAAAGCTTTATACCTTCAGAACAGATCCTCCCATCATATTTTTATACAAAAACTGAGAATACAAAACATGGAGTTCATCGATCACTCTCTTGTTAAAAAAGATACAGTGATGGCAAGGGTATATCAGGAAACAATTGTCGACAGTTGCAGAGAAAAGAATTCCCTTATAGTTCTTCCTACGGGACTTGGAAAAACGATAATAGCAGCTCTTTTGACGGTTTACAGGCTCCAGAAGCATGACGGAAAGGTAATCTTTTTAGCACCTACAAAACCTCTCGTTATGCAGCATTTCCAGACATTTTCCGATGTTCTGAATATAGATAAAATGGAGTTTTTTACAGGTACCGTAGCGCCATCTACAAGAAAGGAACTGTATAAAAATAAAAAAGTAATATTTGCAACTCCGCAGGTCATAGAGAATGATATAATCTCTCGAAGATTGGATCTTGAAAATGTTTCAATGATCATATTTGATGAAGCGCACAGATCTATTGGCGATTATGCGTATGTTTTTATAGCAAAAAAGTACATGGAAAAAGGAAAAAATCCCCTGATAATAGGACTTACAGCTTCCCCAGGAAGTCAAAAAGATAAGATCAAGGAAGTTTTGGAGAATCTTTTCATTGAAAACATAGAGGTGAGAACAGACAGTTCCCCTGACATTAAAAAGTATATTCAGGATATAGATATTGAGTGGATCGAGGTAGATTTTCCTGAGGAGTATAAGAAAATAAGGAAATATCTGGAAAAATATCTGGAGAATAAACTTAAAATTCTTCATAATATAGGATTCTTGAGGAGTGCATCGTTGGGCATATCAAAAAAAGATCTTTTGGAACTCGGAACAAGAATAAGAAAAGATATGAATAAAAACTATGGAAAGATGGATAAAAGGTATTTCATAGGGATAATGGCGCAGTCTTCAGCAATCAAAATCCAGCATGGGATGGAGCTTCTCGAAACCCAGGGAATTATTCCATTTTTGGATTATTTCGAGAGACTGAAACACCAGAAAGCAAAATCTGCAAAGGAAATAATCAATTCTGAACTTATAAAAAAAGCCTTAAACCTCGCAAAAACTATAGAAACAAGACATCCAAAATATGAAAAATTAAGGGAGATAATAGAGAAAGAGATAAAAAGATGCAAGAATATAATCGTCTTTTCCCAGTACAGAGACTCTGCGCAGAAGATAGTTGACATTTTAAACGATATGGAAGGGGTAAGAGCAATCAGGTTCGTTGGGCAGAGTTCCAAACTTGGAGACAAAGGACTGACACAGAAAAACCAAAAAGATATCCTGGAAAAATTCAGGAATCAAGAATACAACATTCTTGTGGCGACATCAATAGCGGAGGAAGGATTGGATATACCGAGCGTTGATTTAGTATTATTTTTCGAGCCTGTACCTTCAGAGATAAGGACTATCCAGAGAAGGGGGAGGACAGGAAGAAGAAAAGCAGGAAAGGTAATCGTATTGTTTACCGGAAAGACGAGAGATGAAGCGTATTTCTGGGTTTCCAGAGCAAAGGAAAAGAAGATGCATAAAATTCTTTTGCAGATGAAAAATCAATTGAAGAAAAAAGAATATATAGAAAAACAGACAAAAATTGAAGATTTTGTTAAAATAATAGTAGATTACAGAGAAAGGAGTCCGGTAGTAAAATATTTGTCTTCTCACTGTCTTGTAGAGCAGAAAAATCTCCCAGTGGGCGATTATGTTCTTTCTGAGAGGGTATGTGTGGAAAGAAAAAGTTCTGAAGATTTTTTGAGGAGTTTGATGGACAGAAAAATATTTCAGCAGATCAAAAATATCTCTGAGAGTTATGAGATTCCTATTCTCATCATAGAAGGAGAAGATCTCTATTCTCAGCATGAAATTTCTGCAAATTCTATTTTGAACGCTATAATTTCTATAATCTTAGATTTTAATGTTCATGTTATCTTTACAAAAGATCCATATGAAACAATGCTTATTTTACTGGATATAGCAAAAAGGGAACAGCAGAAAGAGAAAAAAGATATCCCTATAAGGGGAAATAAGAAGATCATGGAGATAAAAGAAAACCAGAGGTATATAATAGAGGGACTCCCCCATGTCTCAGCTACATTGGCTGAAAGACTTCTGAAACATTTTAAAAGCGTGAAAAATATTTTCACAGCATCAAAAGAAGATTTAATGAAGGTAAAGGGAATAGGAGAAAAAACTGCTGATGAAATAATAAAAGTTATAGAGGAGGGGTATGAGTGAAACCTTTCCAACCACAACCTTTATAAATAGAACGTAGATGAGATACTCCCATGAAACTCCAATGTCCTGTATGCGAAAATACCATAGAAATAGCTCGTCTAAGAGAAGGTAAAGTCGTTCAGTGTGACGAGTGTAAAACAGAGTTGAAATTAATAAAAGGCGAATCGTGGGAGCTTACGATCTTTGAAAGAGAAAAAGAAGAAAGATTCCTGTGATCTGATGAAATCTCAAAAATTCTTTTATATTTTTGTACCTTTTAAAATAGCCCAGGGATGTGCGTCCGTACTTCTTCCCTTGCTGATTGTAGAGCTTGGAGGGAAAGCCAAAGAGGTAGGTATAGTTTTAGGACTTTACACAGCAGTTTCGATGTTCGGAACAGTTTTCTGGGGGAAAATATCTGATAAATTTAAGAAGAGAAAAACATGCATTTTGATCGGTTTTTTGGGGACGTTTTTATCATATCTTTTATTATCGATGGCTTCTAATCTTTATGAGGTCATATTAATTCAGACATTCTTTGCACTCTTTATCGCAGCTGAAATACCCGTAACAACAGTTTATATTCTCCGCAGTACAAACAAATTTTACTGGGATGATGCTATAGGAAAATTCAACAAAATAGGAGGATGGGCATGGGTAACAGGATTGGGAATTGGAGCAATAACTTTATTTTTTGTCTCAATCCAAAACTTATTTCTTTTAAATAGTTTCGTATCTGCCATATCACTGATTTTAGGATTTAAATACTTAAAACAGAAGCCTATACATATAAATAGAAGAACATTCAAATTACGTCTTACACAGATAGTGGAAAGAACAAAGTATATTCCGAACTATCTTATACATCTCCCTGCTATAAGAATAACAGGAAATAAGAAGGTTAACTCTTTTTTAATCTCTACGTTTTTAATTTTAATGGCATCTAGTTTGATATGTACTCCAATAGTTCCGTATTTAAAAATACTTGGTGCTGGATCAAGCCTCTGTTTTTTCGCTGGCTTTATGCACTCTTCAGCGTCTGCTTTTATGTACCGAAGGACGGGAAAAGAGATTTATAAAAAAGGGACTTTAAAGACTCTAAAGTACGGAATATTAAGTAGAGCAGTTCTATCCCTTTTAATGGCTATTTTGATAATTTATAAAGAAATTGCTGTTGGAATAATAATCTTATATGCTCTTCTCGGTATTACGTGGTCTTATATTCTCATACCTTCTTTCTCTTACATGTCAAAAACATCTAAAAAAAACAGAGAAGGAGGAGCTTTTGGCACTTTTAATTTTTTCTACTCGCTTGGATTACTTACAGGGAATTTTTT
>QMUN01000043.1 GCA_003660605.1 Thermococci archaeon | reverse complement strand
TCCATAAACAATTTAAACACAGGAATTCATTTTACTTTATGATAAAAGGAGTTCTTTTTGATGCCGTGGGTACGCTCATCAAAATGCAGCCAAAAATCAGTGAGATGATATATGATTCAGTTCAGAAGTACAATGTGACAAAAGAAGAATTTTCCAGAGCGTATATAAAAGCCAGGGAATTTTATTACAACATCTACGAAAAGAATTTCAGTTTCGGAAATTTCAGGGAGTTCTGGCCTGCGTTTATTCAAGTAGTAGTTAAAGATCTGGGAATCGAAAAAAATATCGGAGAAAAGATATATGATAAGATTATAGAAAAAACAAAGTTTGTGAGATATCCGGAAAGTTTGGAAGTTTTAGGCATCCTTTCTAAAAAATACGTCATCGGTGTAGTCTCTAACTGGGATTTAGAGATAGATATATATGGTGTTTTTGAAGATTTAGAGATGAAAAAATATATTTCAGTAATTCTGGCATCAAAGGATATAAAAATCCTGAAACCTAATCCGAGAATATTTCTGGAAGCTTTGAGGAGAATCAATTTAGCTCCATACCAATGTTTTTACATAGGGGATGATCCTTATGAAGACTTTTACGGTGCCAAGAATGTTGGACTCATACCCATACTTATAGATAGAGAGGAGAGATACAAAGAGCTTGACTGTCTCAAAATTAAAAATCTAAAAGGGATATATCCTTACCTTGAGAAGAATAAGTTTTTATAGTTCATGCATTATATAAAACATAGGTGATAGAATGATAGTAGTAAATACGGATTTCGTTCCCGGAAGGGAAGTAGCTGAAGTATTGGGATTGGTAAAGGCAAACACGATCAGAGCAAAGCACATAGGTAAAGATATAATGGCAGGACTGAGGAACATAGTAGGTGGAGAGTTGACAGAGTATACAGAGATGCTCTCAGAATCGAGAGAAGAAGCGCTTCAAAGAATGATCAAACAAGCAGAAAAACTCGGTGCTGATGCCGTGATCAATGTAAGGTTCATGACAAGCTCTGTAGCACAGGGTGCAGCCGAGATGCTCGTCTACGGAACTGCTGTGAGGCTCAAATAATGGATCTTCTCAGGAGTTTAGGTTTTCTATGTCTGGGGATAGGAGTGGGAGCTCCTTTAGCTTATGGCATCTATAAATTTATACTGGCAGACATAGAAATCTGGATAAAAGGTATAGTGCTACTGATAATACTCGGCTTTCTGTTTCTCATATTCTCTGCAATAAGGGACAGACTCAAAGAAGAGAAGATAGAAGGAATATAGAGACCATCTGAGTGAGTGTGTTTATTAATCTCAAAAAATTAATAAATTTAAGATTGTAGGTACTATCATGTATTATAACTTGGATGATCTCTTTCGAATAAACAAAAAACATCTTAAGCCAGCTGCAAATGTCCTTGCTCATGCCTTTTAGGAGGATCCACTCTGTTGTTTTATTTATCCAGAGAAAAAGACAAGAATTGATAAATTATACGAATATTTTCTCTTCCGTATTAATTATAGTATTGCACATGGTGAAGTTTATGCTCTTTCAGAAAATATTGAAGGTGTAGCTGCGTGGCTACCGAGTAATAAAGCTGTGATAAGTAAGATACAAGCTATAAGAGTCGTGGATGGAAACTTTATTTTCAATTAGGATTCAGTACAGTTTCTAGACTGGAAACTATCAATCATTATTCAATTGATCTTCGTAATAGAGTTGTTAAGCAGCCACATTGGTACTTAGGCCCTATTGGTGTTGCGCCAGCATATCAAGGGAGGGGATATGCACGAATATTAATAAAAGCTATGTTAAATCGACTAGATAGCGAAAAAATACCATGTTTTTTAGAAACGCAGACTGAGAAAAATGTTGCAATTTATGAAAGATACGGATTTGAGGTGGTAGAGAAAGGGATGGTTCCAGAAACCACGCTTCCTCACTACGGAATGTTAAGAAAGTGCAGATAGTACATTAGAAATAACAATCCTTTGCATGGACATCATATTCCCTTTTCGAAACATTAAGGACAATTAAATTACTTTTAAATAAAAATAATACTTTTTTTCTATATCTCCCTCCCTTCATAAATAATCTTTTTTTCTTTGGGTTAGGGCCAGGGCCGGGATTTGAACCCGAGTCAAAGGATCCACAGTCCTTTAGGATAACCGCTACCCTACCCTAGCCATAATAAAATTTTTGTAAGTTTACTTTTAAAGTTTTGCCATGCACAAAAGGATTTATAAAAACAATTGTCATAAGATAAGATGATGAAAATGAGAAGTGAGTTAGAGCTTAAAAGGAAATACAATCAATTCAAGCACCATGCATGGGCAGGTCTTGGTTTTCTTTCGGTATTTTTAGCAATAACACGTTTTTTCTCAGTTCCAAATTTTATATCCATACCAATAACTTTAATACTGGTGTTCTATATAGTTATTTCGTTAATTTTTACATATAAGTATAGAGGAGGAGTATCCTTAAAAGAAGACGTTGTTTTAACTGAAAAAGGAATTATAGAAAAAGAGAAATTAAAATTGGAAAAGAAAAAAGCAAAAAACGAAGAAAAAATACTAAAGAAAAAATTAAAATCTGAATTAAAAGCTAAAAAGAAATAACGAACTATGCGAAGAACTTTTTCATACATCCTTCAAACAATCATATTTAAATAATTTCATACATACTATTTATTATGGAAGGAGACGAGTACGTATACCTGGCAGTGATCCTGATAATACTTTTCTGGCTTAGAGATCTTACTAAGAGGGTCTGGAACATAGAAAAGAGAATGAAGGAAAAGCCCTCGTAGTTTAGTGGATAGGACAGTGGCCTGCGGAGCCGCAAACCCGGGTTCGAGTCCCGGCGAGGGCATAATTATTTTTATATCAGGAATGCATAAATAAGGTTGCAGAGAAGAAGAATAAGAAGGAGGGGAAGAAATAGTTTGTAAACTTTTCCGAGATTTGATTTATAGTATTCTTTTGTAACTATCAGACAGAGGTGTAAAGGAGATAATAGATACCCCAGAACGCATGACACATAGAGGATAGAAATATGGAGTGGAGAAGTTGTCAGGGGAAGAAGAAGGGGGAATGTAATTCCTATTGCAGCCATGCTAAGACCTGTAGCCAGTCCCATTATCCACGGAATGATCACTATAAGAAGCTCCATAGGAAGCCAGTCGATCAGGAAACTTTCTACTAAACCTGTTTTTTCTACCGTGAATCTAAAGAACATTATTCCAAAAATCGCGATTACAAGATTGTACGAAAACCCCTTTAATATCATCTTAAAATTCTTACTTTTATTCTGTATAAAAACAAGGATTATAGCTATAATTAAGCCATAAATAAAATCCAGGCCTAAAAATATATTTAATACGATTACTAGGATTATGGGTAAAAAATGCCAGATGAAGAGGATATTTAGATCTTTATTTTTATTTTCATTTTTTATACCTCTTATCCTCCATAATCCAAGAAAAATGGCCAGGAAAAAGAAGGGGGTCTGGTACAGTATTATTCTATAGACACTCAAGTCCCCTAACTCGGAAGCAAGAATTATGGCACCACTTAAAGGAAAAATAAAGAATACAACATGTCTGAACCAGAAGTTTATAAATGTTTTATATTCTTGAGATATATCTAACTTGGAGGCTTCAGGGTCTATTATTGGGGCGGAAACAAGAGCACCTCCTGGCATTGGCATAAGACCGAAAACTGCGGGAATCAGGATTAGAATATTTTTAGATCCCAGAAATCTCAGATTTTCAAGTGCTCTATCTATCTGCCCAAAATCTCTCAACAAATAGCCTAAGATGTTTATCATTAAAACGATACATATCAATCTCAAAGTAGAATAATCCAAGGCGCTTTTTTGGAGTATATAATAGAAATCAGAAAGATTAAAACCATCAATAAGTCCTATTACAATACCTCCAAGTATCATTGAGAAACCATAATTTACTTTTTTCCTTATTAAAATTACTATAGCTGCAAATCCGATTATAAGATCGAGCATCGATCATCATAAGCAAAAATCTTTATAATAGTTACGCAATCTTTTTAAGTCTGAACTGAGATATAAGGTCTTATGGGCAATTCAAATGAGAAGGAAAAAAACCCCAAGGAATGGGGAATCTATATACTCATAATTTTAGGAGTAATTTTCATGTTTTCAACCATACTTTATGTAATCAACAGTGAGAGACCTGTAGAAACGTATCCTCCCACGACTATTCCCCCGACCACACCGCCTATAACTACCCCTCCGCCTCCCCCTACTACTTTAGCTCCTACTACTTTACCTCCCACCACTTTACCCCCAACTACCTTACCTCCCACTACAACGCCGCCGGAAACGAAGCCAAAAGTAGAGTGGATAAAGAATGAGATCACGGGTGAGATTGGAGAATACACTACAGACGACAGGCTTTGGGTTAAAGTACTTAGGATGGAGAAAAAAGAGGAGTACGAAAGTATTGGTGTTGAAGTTCTATTTAAAAATGAGACTGAAGTGCCACAGCCCTTTGACCTGAAAAATATTTCTCTCCTCTTTTATAAAAGAGAAGGAGAGTATATAGAAGATAAGGTCCAGTGGATCCAGTTAACGGTGACCTCTTTTGAAGCTGAAAATTTTGAGTCTATAAAAGAGATACCGCCAGATAGTGGATTAAAAGTTATTTTCCACTTCAACATACTTGGATGGCAACCATATTATATAACATTTGAAAATTATTACTACGAAGACCTTGAATCCTCAGAATGGATGATCAAGGTGAGATATTGATCGCTGTTCTTCGAATTGGGCACAGACCTCAGAGGGATAAAAGAATTACAACACACGTTTGTTTAGTTGCGAGAGCTTTTGGAGCCGATGGGATTTTTATATGGAGAGAGGACAAAAAGATAAAAGAAACTCTAGATGATGTAGTAAAGGCCTGGGGAGGAGATTTTTTTGTGGATTTTAAAAATTATAAGAAAATTTTAGATGAATGGAATGGTATAATAGTTCATCTGACGATGTACGGGGAAAAAATAGATAAAATCGAGGAGATCAGGGAAAAAAGTAAGGATAGAGATATACTTATAGTAGTAGGGGCTGAAAAAGTTCCTCCAGAAGTTTATGAAAAAGCAGATTACAATATCTCCATAGGATCACAGCCACATTCAGAAGTGGCTGCGTTAGCTGTTTTTCTAGACAGATTTTTTAAAGACAGAGATCTTTATAAAGAATTTGAGGATGCAGAGATGAGGATACTACCATCTGCAAAAGGAAAAACCGTGATAGAAAAAGTTTAAAAAACAAAGATCATAAAATTAAAAGGCGAGAAAATGGTATTAGAGGTTTTAGGAGAAGCGTTGAATAAAGCGTTGAAGAAGCTGACAAAAGGAGTGGTCGATGAAAAACTCATAAAAGAGATAGTTAGAGACATCCAGAGAGCTTTAATAGCTGCAGATGTCAATATAGAGTTAGTTTTCCAGTTATCAAAAAATATAGAGAAAAGAGCACTGGAAGAAAAACTTCCGAAGGGTGTTTCCAGAAAAGAACACATAATAAGAATTGTTTATGACGAACTGACTAAAATTCTTGGAGAAGAACCAGAAAAGATTCATCTGAAACCTTCAGAATCCACAATCTTTTTAATGATCGGAATTCAGGGAAGTGGAAAAACAACTACTACAGGCAAATTAGCAAGATTTTTCCAGAAAAGAGGGTTTAAAGTTGGAGTTGTCTGTTCAGATACATGGAGACCAGGAGCGTATCAGCAGCTGCAGCAGTACTGTTCGCCATATAATATAGAGGTTTTTGGAGATCCCGAAGAAAAAGATGCTATTAAGCTTGCAAAGAATGGAGTGAAACATTTCAGGAAGAAAAAGAATGACATAATTATAGTGGATACCGCTGGAAGGCATAAGGAAGAAAAAGGGCTTATAGAAGAGATGAAAAAAATATCAAAGGCGGTAAATCCAGATGAAATCATTTTGGTCATTGACGGCACGATAGGCCAGCAGGCGATGGCACAGGCAAAAGCATTTAGCAAAGCAGCACCTGTTGGTTCTATCATAGTTACAAAGCTTGATGGATCTGCTAAAGGCGGCGGTGCATTGTCTTCTGCAGCTACGACTAAAGCAAAGATAAAGTTTATTGGTGAAGGAGAAAAGATAGACGATATTGAGGAGTTTGATCCTAAAAAATTCGTTTCAAGACTTTTAGGTCTTGGAGATCTTGAAACGTTACTTAAAAAGGTTAAGGAAGCTGCAACAGAAGAAATCGATGAAAAATATGCTGAAAAATTTATGACAGGAAAATTCAATCTGAGAGATATGTATAAACAATTAGAGATGGTTTCCAATATGGGCTCACTCCAAAAAATAATGCAGATGATACCTGGAATGGGATTTAATTTACCGAAGGATGTCTTGGAAACTAGTGAAGAAAAATTAAAGATCTATAAGATAATTATGGATTCCATGACAGAAAAAGAGCTTGAAAAACCAAAAATAATCAATTATTCGAGGATTAAAAGGATATCAAAAGGATCTGGTAGAAATGAAAAAGATGTCAGGGAATTACTGAATCAGTACAACATGATGAAAAAAATGTTCAAGCAGTTCGGAAAGAAGAGACTTCCAAAAATGGGAATGTTTAAAGGAATGAAAATGTGATTTTATATCCATCTTTTCTTAATTAGGAGTATAGAGCATAAATATACCCATCTGTAGAGTACGGAAATTATTTCGCCAAGATCT
>QMUN01000042.1 GCA_003660605.1 Thermococci archaeon | reverse complement strand
TTATCACCTTTAGTAACACGATTTTTAAATCAGTGTTACTCTTTAAATAGTTTTCTATCCTCTTTTTCTCTTTGGAGATATCAAAACAGATATACCAAAAAATAAGGAAGAGGTGATCGCTATAGAAGATCCAGTTGGTAGATCAAGAAAAAATGAAAGCAAAATTCCTAAAAAACAGCAAAAAACACCGATAATAGGAGAAAAGATCGTTATTTTCTTCATATCGTAAAAAAATTGATAAGCTGAGGAAGCTGGATTTATCATCAGAGCAAATACGAGAAGCCCACCTACAAGCTTTAATGATAATGCGACAGTAATTCCTGTTAAAAATAATATAAGGTAATAAAATGGTTTTGTATTTATCCCCGAAGCCTCCGCCATTTTCCTTGAAAACATGATCGCCTGAAACTCTTTGAAGAAAAGTACAATTATGAGAATTATAGAAAATGTTATCACTGTAAGCCTTAAAATATCGTTAATTGTAATTCCAAGAATACTCCCCCATAGTATACTCAAAGCTGTAGAACTCATCGCCGTTCCAGGAGAGAAGCTCAGGAAAATAAGACCGAGAGAAATTGTCAAAGAAAAAAGTATCCCTATCACAACATTTGTGTCTAACTTTGCCTTTTCTGCTATAGGTCCGAGAATAAAGGCAACAAGTACAGAGAATATTATCGCTATCACCAACGGATTGAAAGAAAGAAGTAACCCCAATGCAGCTCCTGCAAAGGCAGCATGAGACATACAGAATCCTAGGGAAGATAGATTCATCCTGACGACAAAAGATCCTACCAGGGAACATGCTATCCCCGTTAAAAAAGCTCCAAATATTGCAAATAAGATTATTTTTGCAGGAAGAACTATCATTTTACCCCCCTAAAACTTTTTCTCGTCCATCGTCTTTGATTATTTTTCCATTGTTTATCAGAACTATCCTTTTACATCTTTCAGGTATCGATGATATATCATGGACTACCATTATAACTGTCATTTCTTTTTTATTTAAAAAAGAGATTTTTCCTGAGATATCGGATCTTGAGTTCAGATCTAAATTGGAGAAAGGCTCATCCAAAAGCAGTATTTCAGGTTCCTTAGCCAATGCTCTTGCAATCATTACCTTCTGCAACTGTCCCCCAGAAAGCTTTCCTATAGGTTTTTTTTCAAGTTCAGATATTCCAAGAAAACTCAAAGTTTTTCTAATTATTTCACGATCTTTTTTAGATGGTGATCTCAGAACTCCTATTTTTCCAAACCTTCCCATCATAACTACATCTTTTACCAAAAAAGGAGTTAAACTATCACAGGAGAAATCCTGAGGAACATATCCTATGTTTTTTCTTATCTCTGTCCCAAATTTTCTTATATCCTTCCCGAATACTATCACTTCTCCTCTTGACTCCAGCAACCCGTTTATAGTTTCGAGCAATGTAGTTTTTCCAGCGCCATTAGGTCCTATTACAGTTAAAAATTCTCCTCTTTTTACCTCCAGATTTATATCTTTGATTACAGGGGTTTTTTCTCCTTCATATGTTGTCTTAACATTTTTTAACTTTATCATACTCAAAAAGCTCCTCGTCCCTCTTTTCGAATAGTATTCTTGCGTATTCTTCCATATCGGAAACTTTCTCTATCTTTTCCAAGATCTCTTTTTTAACTTTGATCACTATTTTACTGTTATCTTTATAAAAAACGCCGAAAATCTCATCACTCTCCATAACATCTATATTTCCCTTTCCAAGTGTACATCCTGATGTGAACTGGATTCCGTCCAATATACACGATCTCGGTGTTATCTTTTCAGTATGTATCTCTGCTCTGATCTCAAATGGATCTGCATTTAATGTATTCTTTGCAAGAACTCCCATCTTCAAGCCTAATACTAAATACGGCCCAAGATGCCCATGAAACTCTGCTGCTCTTTTCAGTATACTCATGGTATCACAAATTTTATAATTGTGCTACTTTTTATATACCTTTCTGTATTTTTTGGTGTCAACATTTCCAAGTGCATAAGCTTCATGCCACCCTTTGGGAACTGGCATTTCTCGATACAGTTTACGTCTCCAAGCTTCAAGGAACTGACGACGATATCCCATGAAGTCTGCAGCACAGATGACATTCGAAGGTAAACTATCAAGCCAGGAAACTCCTTCTTCACAACGCAATAGATGGTGATCTAAAATCAATGTGTCTATTTTATCAGCAAGTTTAATAGCGTTATTCCACGCCCTTTCTTCCTGTTCTATTGACAACCATGGTAGATATATAGGTGGGCCTGATGCAAGCACCGTAATTGGATGCCATTTAAGTATCTTTGAAATAGCGGAGTCACAAAGAAGTTGTATATCTGAAGCATGTACAAATACATCACTCTTATCTTCAATACGTGTCATCATTACTGTGCCAAAACGTTCATTGGGATCCCCATGGGGCACTGGATAGGAAAAGCTTAATGGTTCTTCAATTTTTCCTTCAGCATTCGGTAAATCTCTGTTTAATACAATACACAGGGCTTTTAAACGAGTTAACATGTTTCGAGATATATTCTCAGGTCCTTTAGCCCAGATTCGAACTTTTTTAAGTAATGGAGCTACATCCTGTGCTTTAAGCTGATACGGGTTAGCGTTAGGCAAAGGAATATGATCGCCGTGATAATGGCTGATAACTACATCTGTAGCGTCTTTCAATTCTCTTATAATATTTTGGCGAACTCTCTCTCCCATTGCTACCTGAACGGGATGAGGGAGCAGTCCATGACGTTGATATCCCAGAGCCACACCCGGATCGATCACAATCTTACGATCTTGAGTTTTTACCACGCAACTGAGGCCTCGAACCCCTAAGGATTCAGTTCCAAGGATTTTTATTTTCATGCTATTTCCTTTTCTTGTATATTATCTACTGTTAATTAATAGATCACGAAACTTATAAATAGATCTTTTTCTCTTTCTATTTATGGAAAAAATGGTAAGATTTGGTGTTTCCATTCCTCCAGAGTTGCTAAAAAAATTTGACAGAATTATAGATGAAAAAGGATATGCAAACAGATCAGAAGCAATAAGGGATATAATAAGAGATTACATGATAGAGCAAGAATGGGAGAAAGGAGAGAAAGTTGTGGGGACGATCACTATACTTTATGACCATGATACAAGAGGGGTGATGGAGAAACTAACAGATTTGCAGCATGAAAATTTTGAAGATGTTTCATCAACGATACATGTACATTTAGATGAAAACAACTGCCTGGAAGTTATAATAGCTAAAGGAGATGCAAAAAGAGTAAAAAAACTTGCTGATAGATTAATAGCAACAAAGGGAGTAAAACATGGAAAGCTAGTAATGACGTCTCCTTTAAAATTATAATCCCAGAGCATAAAGAGATATTCCTATAATGAGAGCGAATATAAGATTAAACAGCTTTATAAGAACTGAATCTTTTATTGTATAAGAGAGCAGGGGTAACATTCCATGTCCGTCCTGTACAATGGAGCTTGTTAGTAATATTGAAAATGGGACTAATCCGTTCGCATACATCATAACAAAGATCATGTGCGGTCCTGATTCAGGGATCAATCCAACAATAGCACTTATAATGAGAATCCATCCCATATTTGACATTATGAATTCTTCCAGGTTCCAGTACCGAAGTCCGATGGTAATAAAAAGCATGGCAAAAAATGTCCATAAAAATACTTTCCATATATGCTTTTTTACGATATGTCCCCATATATGATCTTTTAAATAGTGTTCTGAGACTGTTGCACTAATAAATACTGCAACACTGGATAAAAATATGAGAATAATTCTCGCAGGTTCGTTTAAGTTCCATGATTGAGGTCCCCAAACACCACTTAGATTTAATAAGATAATGAACACAAAAAATAAGATCAATCCGTATCTAATAGGGGATAACAGAGGAAAATTTTTCAAAATAGATGGCTGGAAATAGTGTTTTTTATCTGTATCATGTACTTTTTGCAGTTGACACTCTGAGCATGGTATTATTTTCAGACGGGACGCTATTTTATCTGAGATCCATGCTCCTGCAATCCCCAATATAAACAATAATGCAAAAAGAAAAAGAGCTTTTTTTGGAAATAAGGTTAGCATAACAAAAGCTTCATCGCCCGAAGTGGCTATCATTCCTCCCACGATTGCTCCAAATGACAGAAGTCCGTGAACATAAAAAGAAACGTTCATAAATGCGCCCAAACATCCAGGTGTTGCTCCTAGAAAAGATGCAGTGAGATACTGGCGCTCCTTTCCCCCTTTTACCGTTTTTTTCATTTTGCCCTTTGTAAAAACGTTTATATAATCTATTAAAAGCATCATTACAAATACAAATATTGTTATTATAACAGAATGATTAAAAACAGAGGACAACTCGGACATTATATCCTCTCTTCAATCTTTTTCCACATATCTTTTACTACAGGATCATTATTATACTCTATTATAGTCTTTTCCTCGATCATCGCTTTTGTGAACTCTGGATTATATGGTATCTTTCCTACCGACTCTATTCCACTTTTTTTGCAGAAATTTTCAATTTTTTCTGTGTTTTCTTTGTTTATATCGTATTTATTTATACATACGATTGTTTCTATACCAAAATGCTTTGAGACTCCATAAACTCTTTCCAGATCATGTATTCCTGAGAGGGTGGGCTCTGTAACTATCAAAACCAGATCACTGCCAGTTAAAGATGCGATAACAGGGCATCCGATCCCCGGAGATCCATCTATTATTATAAGATCTTTTTTCATTTTTTCAGCAACTTCTTTTGCAGTATTTCTTACCAATGTCACGAGTTTTCCTGATGCTTCTTCTCCTATATTAAGTTTCGCATGTACCATCGGACCAAATCTAGTTTCAGAGATAAATAAAGTCCCGGAATCTCTTTTTTTAAGTTCTATAGCATTAGCAGGACAAACGTATGCACAGACTCCGCATCCCTCACATCTCAGTTCGTCTATTTTTATATCTTCGCTGATAGCATTAAATTTGCAGTTTTCATAGCATTTCCCACATTTTATACATTTTTCATACCCTATAAAAGCTAACTTCGATCCCGAAAATTTTTTTTCTTCTTTGATCTCAGGTTTTAGTATTAAATGAAGATCAGGAGCATCAACATCGCAGTCTGCTAAAACTTTATTCCCTGCCAGTGCTGCGAATGCACCTACTATAGTAGTTTTCCCTGTTCCTCCCTTGCCGCTGATCACCGTTAATTGTTTCATCTGATCGCCCCATAGAGTCCCCTGAATTTTTCCTTCCATTCCGGCATCTCCAAAACAAAGGGAATACCCTTTGAGTAAAGTTCTGCTATTTTTCTATCATGCGGAATCTTCATAAGTACAGGAACATTGTTTTTTTTACAGTATTCTTCGACTCTTTTATCACCTATGCCTTCTCTGTTTATGATTACACCGTATGGGACATCTATTTTTTTCAAAACTTCAACAGCAATTTTAAGATCGTTCAAACCAAAGGGCGTCGGCTCCGTGACAAGAAGGCAGTAATCACTTCCACTCACAGCTTCTATAACAGGACAGAAAGCTCCCGGAGGGGAGTCTATTATCACAGTTTTTTCTTTTTTAATTTTCTTTTTTACGGCGGAGACAATAGGTGTAGCTATGGCTTCTCCTATATTTAATTTTCCCTGATAGAAATTATCTTCTCCTGCCACCTCTCCTATTTTTCTTTCTTTATAAGTAATCGCATCTTTTGGACAGACAAGTTTGCATCCCCCGCATCCATGACATAACTCTTTGAATACAAGAACATTTCCTTTCATGACAGCAAGTGCATTGTACTCGCAAAACTCTGAGCATTTTCCGCAGAAATCACATTTTTCATTTATAATGGGAACAGGAATCGAAACATCTTCTACATTTTTTAATTTTTTTTTCAAGAAAATGTTGCAGTTCGGTTCTTCCACATCACAGTCCAGAAGCTCAGTATCTTCTAGCGATAACGCTAAGTTTACTGCAACTGTAGTTTTTCCAGTTCCTCCTTTGCCCGAAGCTACCGAGATTATCATTTAATGCCTGTGCTCCTTACATGCGTTGGCGTCTGTTGCTTCTCTTAAATTCCCGTTTTTCCACTGCTCCATCGTATTCCTGACAGTTCCTGAAGCTCCAACAAAAATTTCTATTCCGTAACTTTCGAATAACTGGATAGCCTTTGGTCCAAGTGCAGAACAGAGCATTATTTCAACATCATTGCTCCTTAAAAGTTCTGGAGGCTTACCCATTCCTCCAAAATGTTCGCTTGTATTATCTATGAAAGAAATATCTTTTTTTTCCATATCTACTATTGCAAAGTACGGCACTCTACCAAAATGCTGTCCTATTATAGATTCATAACCATTTTTATCCATTACAGGAATTCCTATTCTCATCTCATTCACCTCTTTCTTATCAGTGGCATTCCACATTTAGGACATTTCATATTAAAACATGGGGTACCTAATTGATGTTGTACAGTGTATCCACACTGTGGACACACGCATTCTCCTCCAGGGCCTAGAGCCTGTCCTCCACCCATTCCTCTTCTTCCCTGTCCTCTTCCAGTATTTTGACCTCTCATTTTAACACCTCTTCTTTACATTCTATATGTTTTCCTGTCTTGCTGTAATATTTAAAATGATCCAGCCATTTGGGATTACGTGGTGAACTCTGAACGAACTCTACAAATTTTGCCAGATGTTTCGTAGTTGCTGGAGTTAGATCATGCTCCATTTTGCATGCATCGTCTTCCGCTACCTTCTCTTTCACACCTATAATCTTCAAAAAATTAAAGAGTGTTTCATTTCTCTTATATACATCTTTTGCTAGCTTCTCTCCTTTTTTTGTAAGTGTAATCCCTTTATATTTTTCATAAGAGACAAATCCCATCTTATTAAGTTTTTGTATCATCTCTGTAACACTTGGCGGCTGGACATTAAGGGCTGAAGAAATATCTGAAGTTTTAGCAAAATCCTTCTTCCTTGTAAGGATATATATTGTTTTGAGATAATCTTCTATGCTCTTTGTTATTATCTTATCCAAGTAATAACACCTCTATTTTTTCTTTAATTCTTCGAGT
>QMUN01000041.1 GCA_003660605.1 Thermococci archaeon | reverse complement strand
GATAATACAATCACCAATAAAAACTTATCAAATAAAAAGGGGTGACTGTGAGGATCAGGCTATTTTTCTGGCGTGTCTTCTCAAGATAGAAGGCTATAGAGTAAGACTGAACTTCGTGGACAGGGAACATACCTTCGATGATTTAAAAACGGAAGAGTTTGCACCAAATCATGTGACAGTTTCGGTATACGTACCAGAAAAATATCATGATGAAATAAAAAAATATACTTCTGGCAAAAAATACTATATCGATGGAAACTGGCTCTGGCTGGAGCCCACGAGCAGAAGTTATATGGGATATACCGACGAGATTTATCCTTTTGTTTATCTTGAGGCTTGAACAATATCAACTATCTTCTTTCCAACATCTTCTCCATAAGGATTCTCCCATTTTTTATTTGCTTTTGACATCTTTACAGCTGATTCAAGTATTTTTTTCGGATTATTTCCTGCAAGGATGTTTGCGCCTATATTTATAGTTTCAGGTCTTTCCGTGTTATCTCTCAATGTTATACACGGTATTTTCAAAATACAGGCCTCCTCCTGTACCCCCCCTGAGTCAGTAAGTACAAATTTACAGCTTTTTAAGTAGGAAAGAAACTTAAAATAGTTTAAAGGATCTACAAGTTTTATAAATTTTTCATTTATTTCTATCCCAAATTTTTTAAGATTTTTCTTTGTTCTTGGATGAATAGGGTAGATCACAGGAGTATCAAAATATTCACTGATCATTTCTGTACCCTTGATTATACTTTTCAGTTTTTCCGGATTGTCAGCATTCTCTTCTCTGTGAAGGGTGAGAAGAATAAAGTCTTTTTCTATTTTTTCTATTTTTTTTAGCTTTAAGGAATCTACTATCGTATTGCCGACTACGTACACACCTTCTCTTATACCCTCATTTAAAAGATTATTTCTGGCTATCTCTGTGGGTGCAAAGAGAAGATCTGAGATATGATCTGTAAGAACACGATTTATCTCCTCGGGCATCCATTTCCAGAAAGATCGAAGTCCTGCCTCTACGTGTCCTACTTTTATATGCAGTTTTGAAGCGGCAAGTGCAGAGGCAAGTACGGTGTTTGTATCTCCCTCCACGAGAACGATTTCAGGTTTCTCGTCAATCAAAACTCTTTCAATTCTCTTCAGTATCTCTCCCGTCTGTTTTCCATGAGTTCCCGATCCCACTTCCAAATTATACCTCGGTTTTTCGAGATCAAAATTTTCAAAAAATACTTTATCAAGATTATAGGAGTAATGCTGTCCAGTGTGGATAACAAAATAATCTATGTCTCTTTTTTTCAGTTCTTTTATGATGGGAGCCATTTTTACTATCTCAGGTCGGGTACCGAGAACAACGGAGATCATTTGCCAACACCCATATACTCAAAACCCATTTTTTCAGCCTCTTCCTTTTCAAAAAAGTTTCTACCATCGATTATCACGTGCCTTCTCATTTTTCTCCTTATTTCTTCCCAATCCATATTTTTAAAACAGTCATGATCTGTGGCTATAAGCAGAGCATCGCAGTTTTCAGGATTCAGTTTCTCCATTTTCACATAAGGATCGTAGATACTGAACTCAATGTTTTCTTTTTTAAGTTCTTCAATTATCTTTAATACTGGAGTTTCCCTCGTATCATCTGTATTTTTTTTGTACGCCATTCCAAAAATTAGAATTTTTTTGGCGTTAGTCTTTTTTATTATATCTACAACATGCAAGGGCATAGTCTCATTTATTTCCATCGCTGTTGAGATCGTTTTTAAAGGGAATTTCTCGTGGATAAACCACGGATCAATTGGAATACAGTGCCCTCCTACACCTGTTCCCGCTTCATGGATATTTACTCTGGGATGTTTGTTTGCAAGCTTTCTCGCTTCAAAAAAATTTATTTCTAAATTTTCGCATGCTAATGCAAGTTCATTGGCCAGGGCAATATTGACATTTCTGAATGTATTCTCCATTAGTTTCGCTATTTCTGCTGTTTTTAAGTCAGTAATGTATATTTTTCCCCTTACAAAGTTTTTATAAAATTCAGCAGTTATTTTCCTGCTTTTTTCAGATCCGCCAATAATTCTGTCATTGTTTGTCATTTCTTCCATAATTCTCCCAGGAAGTACTCTCTCAGGACAGAATGCTGTTAAAAAATCCTCATCGTTTTTTAATCCAGACCTTTCGAGGATCGGAATTAAAACTTCTTCCGTTGTTTTCGGCGGAACTGTGGATTCCAGAATAACTAGATTATCATTTTTCAAAACTTTAGAAATTGATTCTCCAGCTTTTCTGACATATGACAGATCAGCCTTTTTGTTTGATAAGGGTGTTGGAACGCATATTATGAATATATCGCTTTCTTTATATGATAAAAATGCTTTTATTTTACCATTTTTAATATTTTTTTCTAAAAGTTCCTTCAATCCTGGCTCTTTTATATCAAGAACACGATTGTTGATTTTTTTTACCACATCTTCTTTAAGATCTACTCCATATATGTCATACCCTGCTTCGGCAGCAAAAACAGCTGTAGGGATGCCTATATAACCCAATCCTATAACAGAGACTTCAGCTGTTTTTGAAAGTATCTTTTCCAGAAGATCCATAATCTCTATTGGGATGCTGCTTTTTAATTTTTCCGAAAAAACTGTTGTGTCTCTTAGAATATTCGATAGATATACTTGCCATAAAAAGGAAAAACAGATTAAAAAAATTCAAAATGATTTCTAAACTCACAACATGCCATATTCTCCAAAAACTTTCATTTCTCTCTCCATATATGCCATTTCATTCTCTGTGAGTGTTTTTGGATTAACAGGAAGAATGAGTTTGGCTTCTTCTGCCATTATGATATCATTTATCATGTTAAGGTATTTCATTACAAGGTTGAAATCATTTTGCAATTTCAAATACTCAACTCCATCTAAAAGCACAACACTCCCTTTATTTTCCTTGACAAAGTTTCTTATCGTGTGTACAAGTTTGGAAATATTGGAAGGGTCTATTGAGTTTTCAGCACCTGTCTGGGAGAACCAGAGTATTGGAGTTCTTTTAAGTCCGTAATTTACCCTGACTTTGCTCGGATGCTGCCTGGTGATGCAGAGTCCCCTATTGCCATGAGTGACCTGGTCTACAAAGATATCAAATGCTACAAATGGTTTCTCTTCTTTTATGAGATATGAATATCCAGGCTCCAGAGAGTATTTTTGCCCCCTGTCAATTGCTATCTCCTCTTCAGATATAATCTTTTGAGGTTCCAGAACCTCACGAATTATGGAAGTAAGCATGTACATTTCAAAAGGTTTTTGAAGAAATCCAACAACTCCAAGAGTTTTAGCTTCAAACTTTGCCAAACTATCAGCACTCGCAAAGAGAACTTTAACTTCGGGGTCTATCTTCATAATTTCCTTTGTAACTTCAATGCCCTTCTTTGCAGGGATCCTCTGATCCATAATTATTAAATCTATCTTTTTTTCAGTATTTTTGAATTTTTCTATGGCCTCTTCTCCATCTACAGCAGATTCCACAACCTTATAATCCCCAGCTTCTTCTATTGCCATTTTATATAACGAAATTAACTCAGGTTCATCTTCGACGATCATTATATTGTATGTCATTACTTTTTAATTTACGTTCTATAATATAAATTTTTTCTATTTTGATAGGAAATTTTATATACGAAGAGCATGAAAAGCTTTATGGGATGCTCAATTGCAATTGCATCTGGAAAAGGAGGCACAGGAAAAAGCGTTATATCTTCAAATTTAAGTGTAGTTTTGGCCAAAGCTGGTAAAAATGTCTTGATCCTCGACGCAGATATAAAAATGGCAAATCTTTCCCTTTTACTGGATCTCGAGTATGTGGATACTACATTAAACGAAGTTCTTTCAGGAGAAGCGAATTTGGAAGATGCCATTTATGAAAAATATGGTGTAAAGATACTTCCTACAGGGATATCCTTATCAAAGGCAAGAAAAGCCAAATTAGATAAATTGGAGGAGGTTTTTAAAGAAATAACTCAGAATACAGATTATCTTATTATAGATACTCCTCCAGGGCTTGAAGTCGATGCGATATCGGCTTTAGCAGGCGCAGAGAATGCTTTGTTAGTGGTGAATCCAGAGATTTCTTGTATTGTAGATGTCTTCAAGATAAAAAAAGTTTCTGACCTTTTAAATACCAATGTACTCGGTCTTGTAGTCAATAGAGTGAGGTATGATGTCAGCGAATTTTCTGCAAAAGAAATAGAAGCGATTTTGGAGAGTAAGACTATAGGCATTATTCCCGAAGATCAGGAGGTAAAGAAATCTGTAGCTTTTGGGGTGCCTTTCTACATAAGGAATCCAGATTCTATCGCCTCTAAAGCTATCTATAGGCTTGGAATGAACATCCTTGGGAAAAAAGAAAGTATAATCGAGTCTAAAAATCCATATGAAAGGCTTCTTAGAATTTTGAGGTGAATATATGCTGGATGAGATAATTATAGAGGAAGACCAGGTCTTCAACCTAACAAGATCGATCCTGAGATTCTTGGAGGGTAAAGATGTGGAGATCAGGTTCTATAAAAAAAGTACGGATATATGGGAAAAGGAGTTTCTTTCTAAATATCTGACTGAAACAGTTGAGTATTTTGGGAATATATTTAAAGCACAGGCTGAAGAAAAATTTGATCAAAAAAATGTAATGTATTTTAAAGATCTGAAAAAACTGAAATTCAAAGAAAAGACAATAATGAAAAAACTCACATCCGGAACTCCAGTATCTTTTAGCACCAAAGATTATTTTTTAGGATTCTATAAAAGCTGTGAAAAGTATGTATTCGGGTGTGTGAACATATTCTTAGAGAATATTCTTTTTGAAAAGGGCGAGGAATACAATTTATGGATAGCTATCTGTTATGATTATATAAACAAGATAATTAAAGACAGGAATCTAAAATTCATGATCGTTGATTATCTTGTGGGAAGACAGAGTTCGAATATTTTCAAGCTTGAGTATGAAACATACCTCAAAGAAGGCTTGAACTTCCTGAAAGAAAGGCAGAAGAAATTAAAATCTGAGAAATTAATACAGGAGAACAAAGAAAAACAGCTTATTTATAAAGCTCTGATAAAAAATTCTATGCAAAGAGAAAAAATTGTCTCCTTTTCTGAAAAGGTCTTTTATCATACTTTTATATATTATAAAAAAGTTT
Organism: Thermococci archaeon; assembly: GCA_003660605.1. GTDB lineage: Archaea > Methanobacteriota_B > Thermococci > Methanofastidiosales > B48-G16 > B48-G16. Next base: position 1,912 of record QMUN01000041.1, on the reverse strand, counting down.
TAAGAGCATATATAAGTGGCATGTTTGAGATAGAAGATAGATATTATGAAGATACCTATGACAAGTTACTTTTTTATAAATTTGAGGAAAGAGAAAAACTTGTAGAGGGAATACTGGAGGGGATAGAGGATGAGGAGGAAAAACATTATAGAAGAATGCTCAAGTTGAAAATGCAGACAATGGACAAATACAGAGAAGAATTGCTGAAAAAGTATAAAATCTCCCAGCCGTCAGAAACAGATATCACAAAATTATTGAAGACATCAGGATTTTTAAAAAAGCATTAAGCCCTCTCTCTTTTTACTAGAGTGGTTACATACCCAACTACTCTGTTTTCTATTTTATCATTTGGGAACTTGACTTTATCTTCTAAGAACTCTCTGTTTTTATAAAAATCTTTATTTAAATCTTTGGAGTATTTTTTGAATATCTCTCTTGCCACTCTTTTAATGAAAGTAGGTCTTATTCTTCCCATTACATCGCCTCGATATTAGTGTTACATAACAGCGTTTATAAACCTTGCTTATATCTGGAACTCTTTCTCTGTCTCCAACTTTCTATTATCTGGGAGCCTAACCTGTACTTCAGCCTCTCCTTTTTCAACTTTTGCTATAAGCTTTTCATATGGTATCTGGATCTTATCTTCCCAGTTGTCAATCCTGAAGATCCCTTCATAAATCTCTATATCCTCGCTTTTTATAGTTATATCCACAGTTATCTCGACATCTTTAAAAAGAACTGGATATCCGTCTTTGTCTTTCAGCACAATGCTTATTAAGAGTCCATCGTACTCTGTATCCTCGTCCCAGTTTCCCTGATCTATATTCACCTCACAGGACTCCACATTCTGGAGCTTTGTTTCTTCTCCTATACATCCCAAAAACAGAAGCACGATGACAGGAATGAAACTATATTTTTTCATGATAGTTCTTTACTCATAAGTTTAAATAATTATCTTGAGTATCACGGCTTAAAAATCAGAATACATGATCGAAGGATATTTAAATAATCCTATTATAGAGGTATATACTATAATTTTAGGGTATACTTATGGTGAAATTAAGAGGTGATTCGGGTGAGGAGAAAGGTTTGGAGTTTGGTGCTGATAGCTCTCATCTCTACGATAGGTTTATCCTATACACCTACCAAAATCGCCCACAATAGGAAGATTTATTACCTGAGACCCAGTAAAAGGTAACATCATGAACCCGCAATCTATATATACCTTCTATCACTTTTTTATAGTATGAAACTCAAAATCGTTTTAAGAGAAGATAAAGTTGATGGGGGATATAATGTAAGCTGTTTAACATTACCGGGCTGTCATTCGCAGGGTGAAACAATAGAAGAGGCTGTAGAAAACATAAAAGATGCCATCACCGGCTATTTAGAAGTACTGGACGAAAGAGCTAAGAAAATAAAGGATGGGAAGGTAATGGAGGTTTCTGTTTGAAGCTTCCTGTAATGTCAGGGATTGATGTCGTAAAAACATTTTCGAAAGCTGGCTGGATTGTTGTCAGGGAGAGAGGAAGCCATATAATTATGGAAAAAGAGGGTGTGGATATGCTTTTGACAATACCCAAGAAAAATGAAGTGAAAAGAGGAACATTACGAAGTTTAATTGCTGATGCAGGGATGACTGTAGATGAATTTGTTAGATTATCCAAGAAATAAAATCGAAATAATTGTTGTAGATAGTAATTCAAACGACCAAACTGTTAATATCGCAAAAAAATATGCCGATAGAATAATAGTTAGAAAATCGGGAAGATCGGAAGCAAGAAATATTGGAGCACGAATCAGTAAAGGAAAATACATTTTATTTTTGGATTCCGATATGATTTTGTCAGAATCTGTAATTAGGGAATGTGTAAATGTACTTGAGCGTGATAAAACAAAAGTAGCTTTATAT
>QMUN01000040.1 GCA_003660605.1 Thermococci archaeon | reverse complement strand
TAAATATACTTATACTGGTCTTGTTTATATTTTTGATAGTGGAATCTATCTTTCATTATTTGAAGAAAAAGAAAGAGAAAAATAATTCAGAATAGGAATGAGATGCGGAGGATGTCCTATGAATGTTGAGCAAAAGTGGAAAAAGATACAAAAAACGGTATACTCGTCATATATCTTAATAGCAACGATACTTTTTGGTGTATGTGCCTATATTTCCTATAGATTATCTTCTTTAGAGATTGGAACTTTTCTACCACTCCTCCTTTTAATTATCTATTTGCTTTTAGAGAGATATAGAGCAAAAAAATATGAAAAAAGTGTTATTTATATTTTTTTAGGAACTATTTTACTTTTTATTTTGGAATTAGGAAAAATAATAAAAAATAATTTCCTTATAACTCCATTTTTCCTGATCTATCTCTATTTACTGCTTCCTCTTTTTGTTGCATATAAAAGAGAAGAAAATCCTAAATCAAAAATGCTTGCCATAGCAAAAATTATTTTTTTCGTGACATTATTCTTTATTCTACTTTACCTAGTACACATATATGGAGCAGATTGATTAAAATGTCAAAACAAATATTCATGCACACACCATTCTGTAGTTATTGAGAATAACCTTTTATTCCTTGAAACGAAATTTAAGACATGAGCTGGATCACTGAAGAGATAGTGGATGGAAAAAAAGAAAAGGCTTTAAACATAGTTTTGCCCACAAAAGGATGTTCTTATAATAAATGCTACATGTGTTCCTATTCTCTCGGTATAACTCCAAAAGAAAATTTACTGGAGGTTGTGAAAAATGAGTTAGAGAACAGAGAAGTTAAAAAGATAAAAATATTTACCTCTGGAAGTTTTCTGGACTCGAAAGAGATAAGATACGAAGACCAAATAGAGATTTTTGATTATCTCTCGCAGAAAGACATAAAAGAAGTAACAATAGAGACAAGACCTGAGTTTGTAGATAAAGAACACTTGAAAAAATTAAAAAACACTCTTAATAAAAATTTAGAGATTGCCATAGGATTGGAATCTGCAAACGATTATGTTCTGAAATACTGCATTAACAAAGGTTTTACATACAACGATTTCCTTGATGCAACTGAAATTTTGTCAGCTCTGGAGATAAAGATAAAAGCTTACGTATTCCTGAAGCCGTTATTCCTCACGGAGTACGAATCCATTCTTGATTCTGTTAAAACATGCGAGAAAATAGAGGAGATAGTCGATTCTGTATCTATAAATTCCATGGCGATCCATAAAAAGACTCTTGCAGAGTATTTCTGGCAGAGAGGAGAGTATAAACTTCCATGGATCTGGAGTTTGATCTATGTTTTAAATGAGATTGCAGATTTAGATTTTCATACCATATGTCATCCAGTAGCTCTTGGAAAAAGGAGAGGTACTCATAATTGTGGCAAATGTGACAGAGATCTTGGAAAACTCATAGCGGAGTATTCCTTAAAAAATAAAAAGATAGAGTATTATCACGAGTGTAAAGAAGAATGGGAAAAAATTTTGAAGAGAGAGTGGTAAAATGATAGATAAATTGGACAAAGAGATATTAAATGAGATGAATAAAAATGCAAGACTTAGTTTCAGGGATATTGCAAAAATTCTTGGAGTTTCTGTGGCAACAATATCTCACAGAGTAAAAAAAATGGAGGATCTTGGGATAATAAAAGGATATATTCCATTGTTGGATCAAAAGAAAGTGGGTTATGATTTTACAGCGGTAATAGAGATATCTATAGAGAAAGGTAGATTGAGCAATGTGGAAAAAAAACTGGCAGAGTTTGACAATACACTTGGAGTTTACGATATCACAGGTCTTTACGATGCTCTTGTGATTGCAAGGTTTAAAGATAGAGATCATTTAAATGATTTCATAAAAAAAATTCAAAAATTTGAGTTTGTACAAAAAACTTATACATCCATAGTTTTAGAAGTCGTCAAAGAAGACATAAGGATAAAGTTCAATCAGAGATCTTAGCTATATCAACTACAGAATCATTTTCTACCCTTATTACCCTGACTCCCTGAGTATTTCTTCCAATTATAGAGATATCCTTAGCTTTTATTCTTATCATTATTCCCTTTTCTGTAATTACAAGTATTTCATCATTTTCATCTATACATTTGGAACTCACAACGTCCCCATGTTTCAATCTTATATTTATAACACCTTTTCCTCCTCTTCTGTGGATAGGATACTCCTCCATTCTTGTTCTTTTCCCATATCCACCTTCTGTTATTGTAAAAAGTGTCTTCCCTTTTTCTGCTATATCCAGACTTACTACAGTATCATTTTGAAGTCTTATACCACGTACACCCATAGTATTCCTCCCCGTTGGCCTTACATCTTTTTCCGAGAATTTCATGCATTTACCTTTTTTAGTTGAAAGTATTATATCTTTATTTCCATCCGTCAAAACAACATTCACCAGTTCGTCTTCTTCTCTTAAATCTATAGCTATTATTCCAGTTTTTCTTGGATTTGAGTAATCTTTAAGTTTCGTTTTTTTCACAGTTCCATTTTTTGTAGCCATGAAGAGATAGCCTTCAAAATTTGAGAGGGGGATTGCAGCGCTGATCTTCTCATCCCTTTCCATCTGTATGAGATTTACAATGGCTCTTCCCTTAGCTGTTCTTCCTGCAGTAGGGATATGATAAGCTTTCAGCCAGTAAACCTTTCCTTTATTCGTGAAAAACAGGATATAATCATGGGTAGAGCATGTAAAAACAGCTTTTGTAAAGTCTTCTTCCTTTGTCCCCATACCTATTACTCCTTTTCCTCCCCTCCTTTGCAGTCTGTACTCATCAATATTTATTTTTTTGATATATCCAAGATTTGAAAGTGTAACAACAACGTTTTCTTCCGGGATAAGATCTTCTTCCTCTATTTCTCTTGTCGTATACGTTATCTCTGTCCTCCTCTCGTCACCGTATTTTTCCTTTATTTCAAGAAGTTCCTCTTTGATTATCTGGAATATTTTTTCCCTTGAAGCCAGAATAGCCTTTAATTTTGAAATAACTCCTTTAAGTTCTGCCAATTCTTTTCTAATCTTTTCTCTTTCTAAATTTGTGAGTCTCTGGAGCTGCATTTTTAAGATAGCATCACTCTGTACCTCTGTGAATTCAAACCTTTCTATAAGCCTCTTTTTAGCAGTTTCAACATTTTCACTCTTCTTTATAATCTGAATGACCTCGTCTATATTGTCCAATGCTTTTACAAAACCTTCGAGTATATGTGCTCTTTTTTCCGCTTGTCTTAACTCATATTTTGTTCTTCTTATGACCACATTTTCTCGATACTTCAGATACTCGTTGATAATCTCTTTTAAATTCAGTATTTTTGGAACCCCATCCACAAGAGCTAACATTATCACGCCAAAGGTCGTTTGAAGGCTTGTATGAGCATAAAGCTGATTTAAAACCATATTCGGATTTGCATCCGCTTTTAATTTAATAAAAACTCTGATTCCTCTTTTATCTGATTCATCTCTAATATCAGAGATACCCTCTATTTTCTTCAGTTTTACAAGTTCTACTATATTTTCTATCAATCTTGCCTTATTTACCTGATATGGAAGTTCTTCAATGATAATATTGTTTTTTTTGTCTGTTTCTATAGAAACTTTTGCTCTTATAACGACTCTTCCCCTTCCTGTTTTATACGCATCCACTATACCCTCTTTTCCATAGATTATTCCTCCCGTAGGAAAATCAGGTCCTTTTATTATCTGCATTAAATCTTCTATCTTTATATCAGGATCATCTATTACCTCCACTATCGCATCTATCACTTCTTTAATGTTGTGAGGCGGGATATTCGTAGCCATCCCCACTGCTATTCCCGAAGAACCATTGATCAAAAGATTTGGAAGCTTTGCCGGGAGGACCTCGGGCTCTTTTAAGGTATTGTCAAAGTTCGGTTTAAAGTCTACGGTATTTTTGTCAATATCTGTCAGAATCTCCTCTGCTATCTTTGCCAGTCTTACCTCCGTATACCTCATTGCAGCAGCAGAATCACCGTCTACACTTCCAAAGTTCCCCTGTCCATCTATTAATGGATATCTCAACGAAAAAGGCTGCACCATCCTTACTATTGAATCATAAACAGCTACATCTCCGTGTGGATGATATTTACCGAGAACTTCTCCAACAACCCTTGCCGATTTCTTATACGGTTTGTTATGAAACATCCCCATTGTGTGCATTCCATATAAGATCCTTCTGTGTACTGGTTTAAGGCCGTCTCTGATATCAGGGAGTGCTCTATCTACAATTACACTCATCGCATAATCCAAGAAAGACGATTTTACTTCCTGTTCAATTTGTTTCTCAACTACTTTTTCCATTTAGACACCCATAATGATTCTTGACAGATTTCTTGTTCCTGGTCCTATTCCCAGAATAAAGATTATCAGTTTCAAAAAATTTTTGACATTTTCATCTTCAATGTCTTTAGCTATATACAATGCCAGGATCACTATAAAAATTTTTATAGGAAACATTATCCATGCCCCCGTCACACCGATTAAAAAAGAAGGAAGGACGTGCTGTTCCCAGTAATTGTAAAAATATATCCCTGTAAACGTTGTAGAAGCATCAAAAACGTGAGCAGCTATTAAATATAAATTTCCGTTCAAAAAAGTTTCAAATTTAAGAGTAAAAAGATATATCGGCATCATAATAATTAATACCAATCCTGAAGTTATGAGTAGAGGTTTTATAGTTTCTATGTTTATAACGACAAGAATTATATTTACACCCGCAAGGATGCTTCCAGAAAATAAAAGAATTCTGTTAAAATCATATTTTCTTCTCAAAAATAAACCAATTGCAATACAACAGAGTGTTAATATGGCTATAGTAAAATATATTCCTGGGGTTATCAATAGAGGGGTGTGAGGGAGTATCTCTCCGTCAACTAGGGCTCTTGTCGTTCCTCCAAATATCATGAAGGGGAGAAGAGCAAAGATAAACTTTTTATCTATTTTTATCTTCAGTTTTATAATCAGTTTTAGGAGAAGGGCAGCAACTATGATAAGAATTACAGCATAGGTAAGAGTATTGACTACATTGTATCCTGTTCCGTACCTTATGGGATCGAGATAATACTTCTCAATTATATCCATTATTCCAAGATAAATCTGCATGATAAGATTTATAAGAGTTCGTATATAAAGTTTATTATGCAGATTCATGAGATGGAAATTCCTAGAAAAGTTCTTCTTGGAAGCCATATTTTGGAAAAAGTAAGGGAAGTTTGCAAAGACCTCAATTTAAAAGACCAATTGGTGATAAATGACAGTTTAACAAAAAATATTGCTGGAGAGACAGTATCAGATTCTCTGAAATGTGAAAACTTGATTGTTAAAAATGCTGAGTATAGGGAAGTAGAAAAAGTAATTGAATATTTAAAAGAAAATAAAAATGGCAGCATAATAGCTGTAGGAGGCGGAAGCGTCATAGATATAGGCAAATTAGCTTCATTTGCTGAGAAAATTCCTTTCATCTCTGTTCCCACTACATCTTCTCACGACGGTATAGCATCATCAAGAGCTTCTATAGTTAAGGACGGCAAGAAAACATCTTTCGAGGCTCATTCTCCCATTGCGATAATAGCTGATATAAGTGTAATAGTCCAGGCTCCGTACAGATTTTTAGCTGCTGGCTGCGGTGATCTGATAGCGAATTATACGGCGGTGAAGGATTGGCAATTAGCGTATAGATTGAGAAACGAGTATTACAGTGAGTATGCAGCCTCATTATCTTTAATGTCTGCAAAACTGATGATAGAAAATGCAGAAGTAATAAAAAATGGACTCGAAGAGAGTGTTAGAAAGGTTGTAAAAGGATTGATCTCCAGCGGAGTGGCAATGAGCATAGCAGGATCATCAAGACCAGCTTCAGGATCCGAGCATCTGTTCTCTCATGCCCTCGATAGTATAGCAAAAAATCCTGCTCTTCACGGAGAACAATGTGGAGTGGGGAGTATAATAATGATGTACCTTCATGGAGGCAACTGGAGGGAGATAAGAGATGCTCTCAAAACCGTAAAAGCGCCTACAAACTCTGAGGAACTTGGTGTCAGTAAAGAGGAGATCACAGAGGCTCTTATGATAGCCCCGACAATAAGAAAGAGATATACGATCTTGGGAGATAAAGAGCTCAACAGGGATGTTGCCCACAGCATAGCGAAGAGAACAGGTGTAATATGATATACACACTTATGGGAAAGGACTTAGCTAAAAAAGGAGTCCAATTTATAGCTCAGAGCAGTGAGGAATGCAAAAAATGCAGGTATTATCCTACATGTATTAAAAATTTAGATATAGGAAGAAGGTACATTGTAAAAGAGATAAAAAACAAAGTATTTAAGTGCAAGCTCAGCGGAGAGGTAGTATTAATAGGCGTGGAGCCTGCAGAGATCCCATTGATAGTAGAAAAGAAAAAAGCTATAGAGGGGTTGATGTTGAAATTTAAACCATTATCAGAGAAGAAAGAAGAGCTTTTAAATCCTCAGGGTTTAAAAGAAGGGGATAAAATAAAGATAACTAAGGTTTTAGAGGATTATAACAAAAAAATGAAGAAAGTTATGGTGACAACGGTATGAGAGTTTTTGAGCTTGAGTTTCCAAATCCAGTGCTTCTCGCTTCGGGTGTTCTTGGTATTTCAAGCTATCTTTTTAAACGAATAGAAAAACTTGGAGCGGGAGGGATGGTGACAAAATCTATTGGTATTTCTCCAAAAAAAGGTTACGAGAATCCTACTATCGTAGAGTTAGATTACGGATTTCTCAATGCGATGGGGCTTCCAAATCCGGGTGTCGATTATTTTTTGGAGGAAATAAAAGATTTAAGTTTAAAAATACCTTTCATTGTTTCTATATTCGGAAAAGACAGTGAGGAATTTGTAAAAATTGCTAAAAAATTGGAAAATTACTGTGATGCACTGGAGTTGAATCTCTCCTGTCCGCATGCTGAAAGCTATGGAATGGCTATAGGTCAGGACGAAAAAATTGTTTATAAGATTACAAAAGATGTTAAAAAATCTGTAGAGATCCCTGTAATAGTAAAACTTACTCCCAATGTAAATGACATAGTAAGGATAGCTAGATCTGCAGAGAAT
>QMUN01000039.1 GCA_003660605.1 Thermococci archaeon | reverse complement strand
GAGAATGAAGATAGGGAGACCGGAGAGGGTATAATTAAGTATGTTCTATTTCTAATAATCTTATCGGGACTGATTTTATGGATAGCAAAGCGAAAGATATAGAAAGGAGAGAGTGGAAAAAAATAGTGGACAGGATACTTGAAAAAGAAAAATGCTTGGTTTTAACATTGGGGTACATAGATACAGGAAAGACGAGCTTTTTAAAGTATGCCTCAAAAAAAATCAAAGAAAATGGAAAAAAAGTTTCTATTATAGATTGTGATGTCGGACAATCCAATATAGGGCCTCCTGGATGTCTGGGACTTTTAAATGACAGTGGAAAAAGTTTTTATTATTTTATAGGGGATGTATACCCTTACGATCACTCAAAAGTCATAACAGGATTGTTAGAACTTTTATCAAGAGTAGATTCGTCATATATACTGATAGATACTACAGGTTTAATTTTTGGAAAGGGAAGAAGTTTGAAAAGAGCTAAAATAATGAGCTTAAAGCCTGATTTAATTATAGCTTTCCAGAGAAATCATGAACTTGAAGGAATACTCAAAAATTTTCCGCAGTACGAGATAATAAGAGAAAATGTGGAAAATGTAGAATTCACTTCAAGAGAAAAGAGAAAGGAGATCAGGAAAAAATTATGGAAAAAGCATTTGAAAAACTCGCAGATAAAAGTTTTTAACCTGAAGGATATAAAATTGAGAAATACTTTTCTATTTTCAGGAATGGAATCGAGAAAGGATATTATGGAAAAAATTTTGGGAATGAAAGTATACTGGTGCGAGAAGATTCCTGAAGGATTCTTTATTGTTGCAGATGAATACGGGGAACAGGAAAACACGATCATTCTGAAAAAAGGATTCGAAGAAGGGCTGATAGTTGGATTCATAAAAAATGAGATCTGTATCGGCGTAGGAATGATCATCAGAGTAGATTTTGAGAGAAAGGAAATTTATATTCTCACCAATACTGAAAACGATTTCGATTTCATAGAGTTTGGAAGGATTAAAATAAATGGAGATGGAGAGGAGTTGGGTAGAGTATACAACCTCGTGTACTAAAGTATAATACCATCCAGCTCCAGATACTTCCTGTTTCTTATAAAAATAACGGGAATGGATTTTTTTCTTAAGGCATGTCTCAGTTTTTTATCATTTGTACAGACTATGCATCTCTTTTTCTCAGCGAAAGAGAGAATAGAAGTATCCACATTCCCTTTTAATCTCAGAATCTTATATTTATCGATCAATTTTAATGCTATATTCCTCAAAATGGAGTCTTCATTATTTAGATCTAAATTTTTTAACTCGTAAATTACATTGGAAGGTATGAAAATCTCAAATCTTTTCTCTATGACAAGATCCAGATCTTCAAAGCTGATTCCAAATTTTAAACAGCTTAAAATAAAATTCGTGTCAAAAATGACAGCTATTCTATTACTCCGTAGCCTATCAGTCTCCATCTTGCTCCAATTCTCCTGCTTATAGCTACTCTGTCATCTTTAGTGGCGCATACGGGAAGCTTTAAACTCAGTTCACAGTGCTCTCCTGGATTTTTTACAATGCCAATAGTTTTTCCAGTGCCAACATTGAGCATCAGCATCTCCTTTCTTTTTATTGGTTCAACATTCAACTCTTTTTCCGATCCAACAACTCTTTCCAGAAGATGGATATCAAGCCTTAACTCGTGTACCAATGGTGGTAGAGTCCCAGGTTTTCCAGCTACACTTCCTGCCAACGCATCTGCTTTTGTCAGAGAGGGATCAAGTTTTGTACCTATACCAATCAATCCTCCTGGTTTTGCCTCTTTTAAATCTATTCCCAGTGTATTTAACGAAACGATCTCAGAGTCTAAATCCTTGTAAACAATTTTGTTCTGTTCTTTTTTCGCTCTTCCTGGCCTTATCTCTATCTCATCTCCTACTCTTATAACTCCCTGCTTTAGACTTCCTCCAATAACTCCTCCAACAAGTTTATCTGGGGTAATTCCGGGCCTATTTACATCAAAAGATCTTGCTATGAATATTATTGGATTCACCTTTTCGTCTCTCTTTGGAGTCGGGATATTCTTCTCTATAGCCTCTATCAAAGCGTCAATATTAATGGAATGTTGGGCAGAAATAGGGATTATAGGTGCATTTTCTGCTACAGTCCCCCTCACAAAATCCTTTATTTCCTTATAATTTTCAATTACTCTTTCCTTTGAGACAAGTTCTATCTTATTCTGCGCGATCACAATATTTTTCACGCCTATTATATCAAGACCCATCAGATGCTCCTTTGTTTGTGGCTGGGGACAAGGCTCATTGGCTGCTATCACCAGAACAGCACCGTCAACTAATGACGCCCCTGTTAGCATTGTGGCCATCAATGTTTCATGTCCCGGAGCATCCACAAAAGAGACTTTTCTCAGTATTTCTGTCTCGCCTCCACATTTGGGACATATTTTCTGCGTAGTGTATTCGTTGCATTCAGGACATTTTCTGAAAACTGCATCTGCATACCCCAGTCTTATTGTGATTCCTCTCCTCAACTCTTCTGAATGTTTATCTGTCCATACTCCTGAGAGAGCCTTTGTAAGTGTAGTTTTTCCATGATCTACATGTCCTATCATTCCGATATTGATCTCTGCCTGTTTCGACTCCATTGAGACATCACTTCTCCTTTTTCTTTGGCTCTTCTTTCTTTTTTGTTACCTTCTTAGGTTTCTTTTCAGTTGTTTCCTCTTTCTTTTTTGTTGTTTTTTTCTTTTCTTTGACTGTTTCTTTTTTTTGCTCTTTTTCCTTTTTAGCTTTCTTAGGCTTCTCTTCTTCAGTTTTTACTGCTTTCTTCTTTGTTGCTTTTTTAGGTTTAACTGCTTTCTTCTTTGGCTTGGGTTTCTCTTTGGTTACTTCTTTCTTAACTTCTTTTTTAGCCTTTTTAGGTTTCTCTTCCTTGAATTCCTCTGCTTCTTCCTTAGTTTTTATCTCTTCTTTTGTTTCCTTTGTTACCTTCTTGGGTTTTGCAATGAGCTTTGTATTGATCTGGATTATCTCGTCAGTAATCATATTTCCTCTTACCCTCTTTTTTCTTCTTTCTCCATCTCTTTTTGGTTTGAATCCTGCACTTTTTGATAAAAGTATCTTTTTTCTTATAGGTCCATCAATGTCCTTTCTCATGGTGAATCCGTCTTTGTCACTTCCTCCTGTTATAAGAAGGTCTCCTTTTACATCGAGTAAGCTTCCTTCTATTATATCTCCTATTTTTTTACCGAGCAAGCTGTTAGCTTTTTCATCTCTCAGCTCTTTTTGTTCGCTCTTTCCATCGGGATATGAAACTACTATCTTTACTTCCATTTTATACGCCCCATAAACTATTTTCTTTTCTTTTAATCTTTAAAAATTCCTCTAATGTTTCTTTCTCAAACTCATCAAGTTCCAATTCTTTCATTTTTCTAAAACTATCTTCTGGTATCTCCACATATAAAACTTCCCCTTCCTCTACCTGCCTTCCTACCGTAACACCCTTGAGAGCTATGGCTATCTCGTCATCCCTTTCTGCAGATGATAAAAACTTATCCTGTGTTTTTATCGAGTTTATCTCCCCTCCAAACTTTCCATCTTCCTTTATTAACGTCAATTTAGGTCTTATTTCTCCAGCAAGAACTCTTACACCAACAATCGCAGGTTTAGAAGCTCTAAAAACGTATCCCTCTAGGATCTGGATTTTTCCTGGCCTTATAATGCCCAGCTGTCTTTTAAGCTTCTCCTCCTCTCTTTTCTTCTCCAACCACAACTCATAATCCTCGATTATTTTATAGATAACGTTGCCTTTAAAAATTTTAATTTTTTTATCCCTGGCTACCTCTTCAGCCTCTTTCAGGATATCCACATTGAAAGCAACGATCACTCCTTTGTATATGTCCTTTTTTTTCACAGAGATAGCTTCAGTAACATCAGTTTTATTTACATCCCCCACATCTCCTTTTCTTATAGCGAATTCCTTAGATGTAAACATTTTTACCAGTGCTTCTAAACTCCCCAAGGTATCTGCCTTTAATATGATCCCTGTATGTTCCGTAGTTATCTTTATCTTTTCTATTTCTTTTTCTACTCTACCAACGATCTCATCCAAGTTTTCATCTGCTACATATATCGGCGAGCCTGCAAGTGCATCTTTGAGCTCTGGCGCCGCTACTTTTATGCCGGCTGCCGCTGAGACAGTTTTTACGTGCTCAAATCTAAATCTTGGATCCCTTATCTCATCAAGAGGCTTTGGTTTTAAGAGGCTTCTTATACTGGTAACAATGACCCCATTTTTTCCACCGAGAACGATTTTATCTCTGACACTCATTGTTCCATCATATATTATAACATCTATGGTCGTTCCCAGGCCTATTTCCTCTTTTACTTCCAGAACATTTCCCCTGGCTGGGCCTTCTACATCTATACTCAACTTTTTTTCAAGAAAACGCTGAGAAAGACCGGATATGAGCATCATGATCTCAGGTATGCCTATACCATATTTTGCTGAACAGGGTACTATTGCTATCTTCTTTCTAAAGTCCTCAACCCTGTCAAACCTATCCGCCTGAAATCCATGTTTGTAAAGTTCGCCTACAAGTTCCCAGATCTTATTTTCTATTATCTCCTTCATTGTTTCGTTTTGATCGCTGAATGCCTCTAAAAATGTGTATCTCATCTTTTTTTTGTTTATTTTAAACTTACCAGCTAAATCTATCTTGTTGGCAGCTATAATAAAGGGAACTTTAAAAGTTTTCAATATCTCTATGGACTCCAGAGTCTGCGGCTGTATACCCTCATTTATATCTATTATAAGTATAGCAAGATCTGCTAGACTTCCACCCCGTGATCTGAGTGTAGTAAATGCTTCATGCCCTGGGGTATCTATGAACAAAACTCCTGGTATCTTTAATTTGGCTCCTTTTAAAAGGTCTCCGCATATCTCCTTTATAATTTCCAAAGGCACCTCGGTGGCACCTATATGCTGAGTTATTCCTCCAGCCTCTCTTGAAGCAACTGCACTGCCTCTAATATTATCTAATAATGTAGTTTTTCCATGATCTACATGTCCCAAAACAGATATAATAGGTTGACGGGTTACCATTAAATCACTGTGGTACTGTAATCCAATATCTCCTCTTTTTTAAAGAATAGATTTATTTCTCTCTTTGCGGATGTCACAGAGTCAGAAGCGTGAACAACATTACACATAAATCGTGGCGTGTTGTATCCAAAATCTCCTCTTATGCTTCCTGGAGAGGCTTCATCGGGGTTTGTTTTCCCCGCTATCTTTCTCATAACATCTATTGCTCTTTCTCCTTCGACCACCATCGCTACAACGGGAGCTAGGGTAATGTAATCTATAAGATCTTTAAAAAAAGGTTTCCCCTCATGTTCTTTATAATGCTCTTTGGCTAAATCCTCTGTTATCTGAATCATCTTCATTGCAACAATTTTCATGTTCTTTTGTTCAATTCGCTTTACAGTTTCTCCGATCAATCCTCGAACTACTCCATCAGGCTTGACCAATACTAACGTTCTCTCCATTTCACCTCACTCTCAGCATTTTTTCCTTTCTGTATGTTTGTGTCCATTTTACTTTTCTAGGCTTTCTTTTTAGATGGATCATGTTTCTTTCGCATTTGGAGGAACAGAAAGTAAATACAGTCCCATCCTTTCTAACGTACATCATTCCAGTTCCTGGCTCGATCTTCTTGCCGCAAAATGAACAAGTCTTTACTCTTGGCATTAGATCACCTCGGAGTCTTTATCTCCCTTGCCTCTCTCTCTGTCTCTCGTAACATAAGAACATCTCCAAGTTTTACAGGTCCTTTAACATTCCTGGTAAGAATTCTACCTTCATCTCCTCCTGAAAGTATTTTACACTTTACCTGGAAAACCTCTCCTGTAACTCCAGTTCTTACCCTTATCTCTATAACCTCTGCAGGAGTTCCTTGTACTTCAGGCATTTTATCCCTCTACTTCTTCAACTCATTTAGCTTTTTAATTATCTCATCCACAAGCTTTTTTCCTTTTCCTGGATCTACTATACATGCGGAAGCTGTTGGTACATCTATACCGACTGCACCTCCAAGTTCATCTTTCCTGGGTACATGTATGTAAGGCACAGATTTTTCTTCGCAGATCAATGGTATGTGAGCAACAATCTCTTTTGGCTGTACATCTTCTGCAATATAAACAAGAACAGCCTTTCCTCTGTCTATCGTCTTTGTTATTTCATTTGTACCTTTAGCAATCTTTCCTGTATCTCTTGCATTTTCCAATGCCTCATACGCTTTATTTATTAACTCTTTTGGTATCTCCATTTTTTCACCTCATCCTTCATTTTGTTATCCGTAGGTGTTAGATATAAAAACTCCGAATCTGAATAAAAACCTATCGGTCTCTTATTATATACAGCTAACTCCTGCACAACTAAAATCTTAACAAAAGATCATGCAGGAATAATCGTACTCAGCTTGTATCTATCGCAGATGCGTAGTAATATCTCCACCAGTTTGGATGTTTCAGAATTTTTATATGTTTATAGTCTTTATAATACAATGCCATTTTATATTTTTTTGGATTATCTCCAGTTTCCTTAAGATCTTCTCTCATAACATCAATAAGCTCCTGTATATAATCTCTGATATTAAGCTGGTTTTTTCTGTATTCGTTCTGATATTTCGCATAAATTCTCATTATCTTGTCTCTTATGTACCATCTCAGCCAGACTACAACTACAGCACCAAATATTATAATATAAAGAATCCACTGCATCTGCTGCGTTGTCAAGAAGCTTTTGAATGTTATGACTGTAATAAAACTCAAGAGCAGAAATATTGCGAGACCCTGTTTGATCAAGAACTGAAGTGTTATCATCAAATTAGCATAGAACTTCATTCTGGGTTCTCTTTTGTCCGCAACAGACTTTATAGCCTCAATGTCATCGCGAATAATATTAATTGATGGGATCTTAAATTTATTCCTGACTAGTCTTGTTTTTTCTCTCAGAATACTATCTTTCACTCTTTTGCCTGTTCTATAATTGTCAAGAGCCATAATTAACCATGCAAAATTCTCATAGTCCTCATTTTTCATTAAGATTTTTCTTTTAATATCTCCAAAGATAGTGCCTATACCGAATGGATTCATAACAATTGTATCTCTACCCTTTTAAATATTTTTTCATAAATTTCGGGTTTTGTCGATGCTTTGTATAACGGATCACCGAAAGTTTTTTAAATATATAGTTTG
>QMUN01000038.1 GCA_003660605.1 Thermococci archaeon | reverse complement strand
CTTGTGGTTACCTTCAATCCTGGGGGCGCCTGTCTTCTTTTATACTCGTTCCTGTTAACAGCGTTTAGCACCCATTTTACTGTCTCAGCCTCGAATCCTTCCTTAACTATCTCTTCTAAAGAGCGACATTTGTCTAGATATAGATGAAGTATCTTATCAAGAATATCGTAAGGAGGTAAAGTATCCTGATCCAGCTGATCTGGTTTTAACTCTGCTGAAGGAGGTTTTTCTATGATCTCTTTTGGAATTATCTCAGAATCCTTATTTATATAATGTGCAAGTTCATAAACCATAGTTTTCGGAACATCTGAAAGCACACCGAGACCTCCGCTCATATCGCCGTAAAGAGTACAGTACCCCACTGCAAGCTCACTCTTGTTTCCTGTAGAGAGAACGAGATAGCCAAATTTATTAGAAAGTGCCATTAGAATATTCCCACGTATTCGTGCCTGGATATTTTCCTCAGTGACATCCGTTTTCTTTCCCTCGAAATGTTCTTCTAAGGTCTCAAGATACGATGAGAATATAGAGGGGATCGGTATCACTTTAAACTCGATACTTAAATTATCTGCAAGCTTTTTTGAGTCTTTTACACTTCCTTCTGATGAGTACTGTGAGGGCATCGAAACGCCGAGAACATTTTTACTTCCTATAGCCTTTACAGCTAAACAGCATGTTACAGCTGAGTCTATCCCTCCAGACAGTCCTAAAACAGCTTTTTTAAAACCGCATTTTTTCATGTAATCCTTCAGGCCCAGAACAAGAGCTTTGTAAACAGAAACTGTTTTATCTTCAGGAACAAAAGGTTTAGGTTTTCTCGTTGTTAAATCAATTGTTTTTAAATGTTCTTCAAAGGAAGGTAGAATATCAATTAAATTTCCATCACGATCGATATACATACTTCTACCATCAAAAATTAATTCGTCATTACCGCCTATTTGATTGACGAAGATAAAAGGTATTTTATGTTTTAAAGCATGATTTCTTATAAGTTTATACCGGATCTCCTCTTTTCCTATGGAGAACGGAGATGCGGATATGTTTATAAATAGTGTAGCTCCCTTTTTAGCAAGTATCTCTATAGGATCAAGTCCCTTTGAACTGTCATTCCACGCATCTTCACATATAGAGATACCAAGAATCTCATCTTTGAATGGAAATGTATTGATCTCGGGAGCAGGATCGAAGTATCGCGCTTCAGATAGATGAGATTTATGCTGTTCTATGAGCACTTTTCCATTACAAACCAACACAGCTGAGTTATAGAGTCCTCTGCCGTAATCTTTTTCATTTGGTAAGATCGTTCCAAAAAGAATGCCTGTTTTTGGATATTTCCTTGAAAATCTGATTATTTCCTTAAGAGCATCTTGCGTTTTTTTAATAAATTCGCTTCTCTTTAAAAGATCTCGAGGCGGATATCCTGTGAGAAATAGTTCTGGAAAAACAACTAAATCAGAAACATTTTTATCTAACGCTTCTTTAATCTTTAGCATATTGCCTTCTATATCGCCTACTATTGGATTCATCTGAGCAATGGTAATTTTCATCTATATGATATGGTATCTCATTTTATAAAATGTTTTGTACACCTTCAAAACTATAGTAGAGAAAAACTCTTAAATTAAGACTACCAATGTGCATAATCCAGAGGATAAAAATGTTCACTACAAACCTGTTGATAGTATTGATTGGAGCATTGTTGGGAAGGATATTGTCAAAAAAGTTAAAACAGCCCTCAATTTTAGGAGAATTGTTTATCGGAATGATAATAGGAAACATTGATATAATAACTTTAACAGATACAATGAAAGATATTGCAGATATTGGTATCTTATTTTTACTTTTCTCAGCAGGTCTTGCAATAAATTTTGATGAATTCAGGAGGTTGGGGAAATCATCAACGATTGTTGCATTTTCTGGCGTTGTTCTACCCTTTTTACTGGGTTATTCCGTCACAATTCTTTTCGGATTTTCCAAACTCATATCCCTATTCGTGGGAGTATCCCTGATTGCAACATCCGTAGGTGTTAAAACTGAGATTCTCTCAGAGTTAAAGATGATAGAAACAAGATTGGGTACCCTTATAATGGGTGCAGCAGTTATAGATGATGTAATAGGCATAATTGCAGTAAGCATTGTTGTAGGTATAGCTGCGAGTGGGGCAATACTCATAGAGGAAGTGTTATTAACTCTCTTTTTGTCTGTGATCTTTTTAATACTCTCTTTAACCCTTGTTATCAAATTATTTAAAAAACTCTCAGAAAGATTCATGTTTAAAATAGGAAATATTGAGAATATTTTACTTTTTGGATTCATAATAGCCCTCATTTTTGCAGTGACAGCAGAAAATATAGGATTATCGATAATAACTGGTGCCTTTATAGCTGGTTTGATACTTGGACAAACTCATTTTGTCAGAGTACTTTCAGAACATGTTTCCATATTCGGTGAATCGCTTTTTATTCCTATCTTCTTTGTGACGATGGGCATGCAGTTTAATGTTTATAGTTTCAAATCTGTCGGAGTTTTTGCCGTAGTACTGATACTCGTGGCAATAATCGGAAAAATTGTTGGCTGTGGATTAGGCGCAAAAATCTCCAAATTTACAGGCAAAGAATCTTTTGCAGTCGGTGTTGCCATGATACCAAGAGCAGGCGTAGAGTTAGTTTTAATAAAACTCGGGCTCGATTATGGTGTTATCTCTTCAGATATAGCTTCTGTAATACTTTGTATGGTGATATTTACTACGCTGATTACTCCTCCCTTTTTATCATCTGTATTAAAAGGATTAAAGATAGGAGGATGAACGCCTTTTTTTGATCTGTTTCAGATTTTCATATCCTCCCCATATTATAAAAAGACCAAAAATGATGATTATTTTTCTTATTAATGGTATTTCTTTTATTAAATTCCAGAATACAGTTATATAAGACTCAGTTCCCGATACTCCACCATAAGGTATATTGTCCTTTAAGACATAAACATGATCTTTCTGGATTACGATTTTAGATTTTATTTTGAGATACTCTTCCACGGATTTTAACAAAATAGCTTTATCCTCGCAGTCCCCTCTTCCTTTCTGGATTGTTTGTTCTGGAGATGCCCAGTACTCCAAATTCCAGTAAACATCGTAATCTGATGCCCATTCTATATTTTTGTAGATATATTCCTCGGGATTTATGTTATTTGAGCTAAAATACTCTGCAAGTTTTATAACTTCAGGATCGTTGGGATCTATAAGACTCTCCATTCCCCTTATCTCATTTACAGCTTGTTTTCCAGCCAGATATATATTAGGATATAAAACAAAAAAGATAAAGATCCCTGAATAAACTATTTTGAGTATCTTTGTATTCATTATTTTCAAGATGTAATATAAGTTAAAAACTTTTTTCTATGATCCCAAAGACTTATAAAATATTTAATTTCAAAGCATATATGGAATGGAAAACCCATATTTCTCTGGGAATCCTCTTCGGATTAATAGCGTACATACTGTTAAGCAGAAAATTTTTCGCCGAGATAAACTTAATAGATTTCTTGATCTGGACAAGTTTTTTTTCAATAGCTCCAGATTTTGATATAATATTTAAACATAGGAGCGAGTATACTCATTCTCTTTTGGGTGTATTCTTGGGATTTATAATTGGATTCATCCTGAAAAGAAATTTATTATGGGCCTTTATAGCAGCTTCTTCTCTTCTGTCCCATGTTTTTGGAGACAGCTTAACAAGTAGCGGAGTTCCACTTTTTTATCCGTTTTCAAAGAGAAAACATGTGCATTTTCCATATATAGGGGGAAGAACGAGATATGACAACAAATATGCAAATAAAGCTATTCAGGTAATAGGGTTATTCCTTATTATAATACTTCTCAGTTACGGAGTATACAGAGGAGATGTGGAAAGTACTTTTATAAAAAGACTCATAGATTATCTAACTCTGTAAGATTTTATTCGCTCATTGAGAAAGATTTAAATAGCTGTAAAGGAAAGAAAAAGTGGTGAAGCAAATGGTGTCTTCGTATGTGCTCGTAACGGTAGCAATTGGAAAAATACAAGATGTTTTGGAAGAAATTAGAAAAATGGGAAATGTTGAAGGTGCAGATGCTGTAACTGGACCCTACGATATAATAGCCAGAGTAAAAGCCGATGATTTAGGAGAGCTGACAAAAACGATAATCCAGAATATACATTACATAGATGGCGTAATAGATACTACCACGGCTATCGTAATAGAGCTATAGGTGAAAGAATGGTTGAGCCCGAGATAGCGATCTGTGACGTTTCAGTATTTGTATCAAAGAGCAAATATAGCTCAATTAAAAAAACAGTGATGAATTTAGGTGTGAAAGAGGTAGTTATGCCTGAAGAGCTGATAAATATTCTTCTGAAAGTCTATAAGAATGAAGCTTTGAGTGGAGAGGAAGTTAGAGTTCTTTCTTACTGGTCAAAGGGGCCAATAGCTAAAGATAGTGAAATAAGAGATTTTTTTCAGGAATTGATGGACTTAAATATAAAAATTAGAACTGTTGCTGAATATACGCTCAAAAAAGAGGTAGAACTTGGATACAAAAAACTGGAGGAAGGGGAAGAACACAAGGAACTGGTAATATATGACAGAGTCTGGAAAACTCTTTATAATAGATTATCTGAGTTTCTGCCGCAAAAGGCAGCTGTAATTACCTCCAAGATAATAGCTATATCAATGGTTTTCAATGTTAAGATTCTTGCCTTTAATAGAAACATTCTCAGATTTATAAGGGAAGCAGAACTGAAAATATCAAAGATCGATACAAGTATCCTCATTAAAGGAAAACAGTTTTCTCATACCATAGTTTTCCTGCGAGGTTTTGAGTTTTCAAAATATAGAAATATATTTGATGAGATAAACTCTGTCTTAAAGGAAACTATATCCTCCAAGATAGATATTGAGGAAAATGTGGGCAGCGCTGTGATTTTATTCGGGGAGTAAATGAAATATCTGATTCTCTATTCTTCACTGAGTGGAAATACTGAAAAAGTTGCAATGAGAATTAGAGATACTATTGGAAATGATATTGAAATGATAAAAATTGATAGTGAAACAAATATTGATTTCTACCAATATGACTTAGTATTTTTAGGATCTCCTGTTATACAGTGGCATCCCACAAAAACATTGATGGATTTTGTATCCAGAACCCTTGTTCGATATCATAAGAGTGGAGATCTCATTCCCTGCTCTCCTGTACGACTTGGGAAGTATGCTATCTGTTTTTGCACATATGCAGGTCCACATACCGGTGTATCCGAGGCTGTTCCTGCAATAAAGTGGATGAGAACATTTTTTGAACACATAGGATTCACTGTTTTAGACGAGTGGTATACTGTTGGAGAGTATAAGAATAACGAAGAAAACTCTACAAGAGGAAGACTGGGAAATATTAAAGGCAGACCGAATGAAGATGATCTTTTAGAGATCGAAAATAAAACAAAGGGTGTTTTAAAAACTTTAAAACTATGTAAAAATTATAATCTTTAACAAGAGAGATATGATGTCATATAAAACAATTATTTTAGACAAAAAAGGCAAAATAGGTGAGATAACACTCAATCGCCCCGAAGCAAAAAATACTTTTAATATTCCTTTGGCAACAGAATTAAATTTGGCTTTGGAACAGATGGATAATGACGATAATGTTAACGTTGTAGTAATTAAAGCTGCAGGTAAACATTTTTCTACAGGTATTGACCTAAAAGAATTTAAAAATAAAACTCATAAAGAATACCGTGAACTCATTAAATTAATGGACAAACATAATCACACGATTGCAAAGATGAAAAAACCTGTAATCGCATCTGTGAGAGGCTATGCCATTGCCAATGGATCAGGATTAGTTTTTTCCTGCGATCTGGCTGTGGCATCTGAAAATGCAATATTTGGAACAACTGCCATTAATGTTGGGCTTATCTGTTTAGGTCCCGCAGTTCCCTTAGGTAAATTAGTGGGTCGAAAGAAACTCCTTGAGATGGTTTTAACTGGAGATATGATCTCTGCAAAAGAGGCAGAAAAGCTCGGTTTAATAAACAAGGTTGTCCCAGATGACAGATTAGAAGAAGCAACCTTTGAGTTGGCATCAAAACTAGCTGAGAAGAGTCCTTTAGCATTACAGACAGGAAAAGAAGGTATTTATGGTATCTCAGATCTGCCATATCATAAAGCTGTTGATTATGCAGGGGAACTTTTTGCATCTCTCTGTTCTACAGAAGATTCAAAAGAAGGCATAGAGGCCTTTGAACAAAAAAGAAAACCTGTTTGGAAGAAAAAATAAATAAGAATAATAACATTTACGACTTTGAATTATCTCTCAAGCATCTTTATTTCTAAAAATTTCTTATTCTTTATCAACTCAACTAATTTATCCCCGCTTTTTTTCATCGCTTCGCTCATAGAACCATCCATATTTTCAGGCTGAATTCCTATGATAAATACATTTTTTACATAATGCTCAAGATATGAAACTAAAATAGAAAGGGGGATATTGTGCGTGCTTACGTGCATACTGCCTATCATGTCCTTTGATATTCTTCTCATTTCACCTGAGGATAATCCCATATCGGTGGCATCTATTATTATCAGGTTTGTCGGATTATTTTTTTTGACCAGAGAAGTAAAGTTTTCAGGTACTATACCGCAGTCAAGAATAAGAAATTCATCTAAATCTTCTTGTTTTAGCTTATCTGCTACATAAGGACCTATTGCATCATCTCCATTGTATCTGTTTCCAATACATATAACTACATTTTTCATAATTCCAGATAGTGTTTCCAATATAAAAGTTTATATATCAGACATAGAATAATCAGCATGGAAGAGAGGATAAAACTATCGCATGGCGCAGGTGGAGAACTGATGGACAGACTCATTAAAGAGAAGATGTTAAAATATTTTGTTCAAGAAAATATAGATGTCCCTCTTTCTTCTCTTGACGATTCTGCTGTGATAGATGATATAGTTTTTACCACAGATTCGCATACTGTGAAACCACTATTTTTTCCTGGTGGAGATATCGGCTCTTTAGCTGTGTCAGGAACTGTCAATGATATAGCTGTTATGGGTGCAGAACCGATTGCATTATCAGCGGGCTTCATAATAGAAGAAGGTTTCTCATTAAAAAAATTTGAGGACATTGTAAAAAGTATGGGTATGTGTTCTGCGAAAGCAGATGTGCCGATCATAACAGGGGATACAAAAGTAGTTGAAAAAGGGGCGATAGAAGAGTTTATGATAAATACAAGCGGTATTGGTAG
>QMUN01000037.1 GCA_003660605.1 Thermococci archaeon | reverse complement strand
GTACAGACAAAAATTCTTGCTCCCTTTGCTCCGCACATTTCTGAAGAAATATGGGAGAAACTCGGAAAGAAAGGATTTATATCTACAGCAGAATGGCCCGAGTATGACGAAACGAAGATAGACGAAACTATTCTGAAAACTGAAGATTATATAAAAAGCGTAATTGATGACATCAGGAAGATCGTGAAAGTTGCAAAGCTCAAAGGAAAAAATGTATATGTTTATACTGCTCCTGAATGGACATGGGAAATTGCTGAAATTGTAGAGAAAAAGAAGAATTTCAATGAGAGTATTAAAGAAGTCATGAAAAACGAAGATATGAGAAAAAAGGGAAAAATTGTCAGCAAACTAATAAATGAGCTTATAAAAAATAGAATATTTTCAAAAAAAATGGATGAAGCAGATATTTTAAAAGAATCGAAGGAATTTATAGAGAAAGAAGTGGAGATGAAACTTGAAATTAATAAGGATTACGATCCCAAGAACAAAAAACTCTTTGCAATTCCCACAAAGCCTGCTATTTACATAGAATAGCTTTTATATCTCCTATGAGATATAACGAGCCGATAACGAGGATCGCATCACCCTTTTTAGCTTTCTTTTTTGCGATCTCAAAAGCTTCTTTCGGGTCTTCTATTACTGTTCCTTCTGCATATTCCAAAAGTTCTTCGGGGTCTAAAGCTCTGTCACTGTTCGTTTTTGTGAAGATAAACTCGCCATTCAAATTTTCAAGATATCTGATCATTTTTTTGTAATCCTTATCTTTCAAAACTCCGAAAACTATATAAATATTATTGTAATTAAAGTTTTTCATAGTTTTTACAGTAGTTTTTATTCCATCAGGATTATGTCCGCCATCAAAGACAATTAATGGATTCTTATTGACTATCTCGAATCTTCCCTCCCATTTTGCTTTTTTTATACCTTTTCTGATGCTGCTCTCAGATACTCCAAGGATATAAGATGCAAGAATGGCTGTAGAAGCGTTTAATAACTGATGATCTCCTTTGAGAGAAATTTCTAAATCCTTCAGATTTAAAACTCCATTTATGTCAAAAAAATCTCCTTTTTTTGTATATTTCAGATCTTTGCCTACTGAATACAGTTTTGATCCTCTTTTCTTGCATATCTCTGAAAAAAAACTGTAAAGATTGTAATCGGAAATTACCGTAGGTCTATTTTTTATAATCCCCGCCTTTTCAAAGGCTATTTTTTCTATAGTATTTCCAAGAATTTTTGTGTGATCTAATGATATGTGCGTGATTACCGAAACTTCTGGAAGAATAACGTTTGTAGCATCAAGTCTTCCACCCATACCTACCTCTATAACTCCATAATCTATTTTTTTTTCTGCAAAGTATTTGAACATTATGGCAGTTGTAATTTCAAAAAAAGAAGCTGGATTTCCAGACTCAACTATATTTACGATATTTTCTCCTATCCTCAAAAGATCTTTCTTAGGTATTAATCTTCTGTTTATCTGAATCCTCTCTCTAAAATCCACTAAATGTGGAGAGATATATAGTCCTGTTTTATATCCCTCTTCCATTAATATCTGCGATATCATCGCAGCCACAGACCCTTTTCCGTTCGTGCCAGCTACATGTATTGATTTAAAATTATTTTGAGGATTGCCTAGAATCTCCAAAAGACTCTGAATATTCTTAAGCCCAAGTTTGGCAAACTTCGTGTATGTGTAGAGTTTTTCGACGAAGTCATCGTACATGAAAATAGAAAGAAGAATATATTAAATAAGGTTTTGGAGATCTCATCATTGCTTTAGAGGTATACTCTCCAGAATTATATGCGGTATCATAACAACTATAAATTCAACAGCGATGATCAAGTTATAAACCGATCCTGTGTAAAGTGCAAATCCAATGAGAGTCATCCATAGGCCGTAATCTTCAGGGTTTTTGATATAATTATACAGAGGATTTTTTATAATTGGAACATTATCTTCAAAAAAATTGAGGCACAGCGATCTCTTTAAACCCATCAGCTTAAATGCATAGAGGGCCATAGGGATACCGGAGATCATCAGAATCAATCCTATATATCTTAATAAGCTGTTACTGTGGAATAGAGGATGTTCTTCAAACTGAAAAATGATGAAAAGAAAAAATGTAATTATCCAGAAAGATCCTGTGATGATCATATGGATGGTAAAGGAATTTTTACCAAAAAATTTTGTTAATTTCCTGCCTTTCAATTGAAGGATTAAATTTATAGATTCAACAAATATTGTTAGGAAAACAAATACCACAATCAGAATGAACATTCTTTTATCACCCCTCTTGTCCACTCTTTAACATTTTTTTCCTGCTTACAATCAGGTTTTCTCATCCACCCTTTGAAGCTCTTACTTTTGATTAGCGATCCTGATACTTTTTCTTCTAAAGGTTTCAGGTAATGATTCTTAATATACTTCTCTGTGCCTTTTCCAAAGATTTCAGCTATGCATACAACAAATATTGCAACTTTTTTATCCTTAAAGTTATTTTGATTGGAGGAGAGAAAATCAACAACACTTTTCATGGGTTTTTCCCAGTATATCGGAGAGCCTATAATAAACAGATCATGCCCAAAATCACTGATCTCTGAGGGTTTTTTCATCTCTGCCTTAACATTATCAAGATCTTCCAGCTCTTCCATCATCCATCTTGCTATCTGCCTTGCGGATCCTCTTTTTGTATCATAGATTATACATACTTTCATATTTTTCCCTTCTAAAAGGAGTGGATATTTCTCCTCAGTATCTTCATTCTTATAAGCAAATCATTTTTCAAACTAATATAAACTCTATCTTTTTAAGTATTCATCTTCAAAAGCATGGGTAAACATTGTTAACTGAAATTTATTGTTTTAACATCTTATAAAATAGCGTTTCTATATCTGTTAACAATCCCGGCTCTTGTTTACCCAAAAATGTAATAAATCTTGCTCCGCCTTCATAGAATGTTACTCTATTAAAAGGTTCGTCTTTACCACGGTGATTTTCTCTGATACCGAGTCTGCGTCTAATTTGATTTTCAATGAAGCGCGCAAATCCTTCCTTCCATTCCTGCCAGATCATATATTCAAAGTCATCTTTACTCAAAATCTTTTTTAATCTACTGCAATATTTTGAAATGTTATCAGGTTCACTTTTTTCCAAAGATTTTAGGAATAGAGAGTAAGTTTCAGCAAATCTGCTGTTACCATAAGGAAACGGGTAATTTAACTCCCACATGGGCTCCTGCGCTATTTCCAACTTTTGTTTGAGTTTCAGCTCACAAATTTCCCATTGGTTACAATGTATAAACTCATGAAAGATTAAGGCATAACCTGCAAGAGATTCAAAGATCTCACCTGAAACTACACAGGCAATTTTATCTTTGTAAGAGTCGAGTGGAAAGGCGGCTCTGACTCCTTTGGGAACTAACATTGGTGCAGGAGCTTCCTTAACAAAAATATACTTCTTTCCAGATGAATCTATATCAAATATATAGAAATGATTGTCTTCTATGATAGCGATTGGAAATACTTTCTCCAGGAAAGGATGGATATCCTTAATCCTATTTTGAACTTCAAATATTTTTTGTAAACTGCTATTGTATTTCACCTTGCACTTCCTCCGATGTTCCAGTTTTATTTTCCTCTGATTATATATCTCTGTTGTTTTTAAACTCTTGTGCTAATCTCTTTGATTTTCATACTCTTTTTTTGAATAAGAAGATCCCCTCTCTATTCTCTGAATAGATAAATCCTTTTCTTTCTATCAGTTCAGCTAATTTTTTCTCCGAGGCATGTGTCTTTATGGAGAGTATACCCCCTGGCTTTAAAACACGGTATAGTTCAGCCATAACAGCTTCTAAAATTTCGTTGATACTGTGAACAATTCCGAATAGAAAAGCAAGATCCATACTCTGGTCAGGCAAATGGGTCTGAGATGCATCTGCTAAGATAGTCTTGACATTTTTTATTCCTTCTTTTCTGATCTTTTCTTGGACACTTTCCATCGCCAATGGGTGAATATCCAGTGCATATACAGTTCCTTTTTCTCCTACTATTTTTGCTGCAGGGATCGTAAAGAATCCCGGACCACATCCTATTTCTAGTACCTTTTGCCCTGGCTTAAGCCCAGCTGCTTTTAGAGTTTTATAGGGATCCGTAAAATTTCTACGCAGGGGATTATCATGAATTAGAGACATCATTTTAAAGGCCCATTTCGGCTCTGGTTTTCTATTCATTCTTTTCACCTTTGACTTTTTCTTTAACATAACTCATGCCCTCCAATATTTTCAGTGCAAAGTTTTTCATAAGATCTTCCTTTACAATTGCGATTCCTTTATTCTCATCTCCGAGTACAAGCAAGCTATCTCCTGGCTCTATGCTGAACTTATCTCTTGCTTCTTTTGGAATGACAATCTGTCCTCTTTCTCCTACTTTAACTGTTCCAAATATGTATTTACCTTTTTTTATTTCAATCATACGATCTCCTCATATAAATCATATTTTTCATACTTATCATTCATATATGAATAATAGTATTTAAAGGTTTCGGTATGTGAAAGAAGTAATTTCTGTTAAAGTTCAGAGTTAAGGATCTTATTTAAACACTTTCCCTGTCTCTTTGTACCATAAAACGAGATCCAAATGACTCATAGGTATCTCAACTTTTTCTGAAAACTTCTTCATTTTTTTCTCTATTTCAAAATATTTCTTTTTTGTTAAGAAACGTGGAATTTCTTCTATCACTCCAAGAGATTTCAGGTTTTTTAATATGTGTCTATCGAGGATTGCAAGCTCTTCTCCAAATCCAATGTTTCTCAGGAAATGGCTTGCTTCTTTATATCCCATGCCCCTTACATTCTTGACCAGCCACTCCCTCGCGCTATAGATATCATCAAACTTCTTTATTTTTGATCTTATGGGGTAATGTTTTCTCGCTTCCACAATATATTCCGCTTTTCTATTTCTAAATCTCACTCTTTTAAGCATTTTGGAAATTTGATCTTCGTTTCCTTTCAAAAGTAAATTTTTATTCAAAAGAGTCTCCACAGTTTTCCAGCAACTTTGAGCTTTGGACTGTGGAGTCAGTATACAAAAAATGAGTTCAGCAAAGATCTCTCCATTATTTCCTTTTTCCCGTAATCTGTCAAATTCATTTAATCTCGATCGTATTTTTTCCTGTATAGAGAAATAAATTCTCTTTATTTCTTCCATTATCTCAATCCAGCAATCTCTTTTCTCCTTTTATCTTCTGAATATCTGTAATGTCCTGGGATGCTTCCAATGTACCCAGATACTTTCCGTTTTTGTCTCTCACTGCAAAGTATCTTATGTATATCTTCCTATCATTCAAATCAATCCAGAACTCTTCCGAATCTTTTTTTCCTTCTCTGAGATTATTTAAGACCTGGTTTACCTTATCCAGGCTCTTTTTAGGATGGCAGTTCTGGACTTTTAAGCCTATCACAGAAGGGGTCCTTTTGAATATTCTCTTGTCACCTTTGCTGTAGTATCTCACAGTATCTTCGCTGTCTATAAAAGATACCTCTATGGGCATTGCATCGAATATCGCTTCTAAAATATCATATGAGAGATTTTCTATCATCAATACACCTCACACATCGATTCGAAATAATTTTTTGGATGGTCGCATGAAGGACATTTTTCAGGCGGCTCTTCTCCAAAATGTACATAGCCACATTTTCTGCAGACCCAGTAAACTTTTTTCTCTTTTTTGAACACCGTATTGTTTTCTACCTCTCCCAAAAGTTTCTTATATCTCTCCTCGTGATGTTTTTCAGCCTTTGCAATCGCCCTCAATCTCGCTGCAATCTCTTTAAAACCTTCTTTTTCAGCAGCATCTGCAAACTCTGGATACATTATCGTATATTCATAATTTTCACCTGCGATGGCTGCCTTTAAATTTTCTTTTGTATCTTTCAATGTTATAGGCGCTGTGGCTTCTACATTTATTTCTTTATCTTCGGAGATTTGATTTATCATTCTGTAAAGCCATTTTGCATGCTCTCTCTCGTTATCAGCAGTTATCAGGAATATCTCTGCTATCTGTTCAAATCCTTCTTTCTTTGCGATCTTTGCATAGAATGTATATCTATTTCTGGCCTGACTTTCGCCTATAAAGGCCTTCGTCAGATTTTTTACTGTTTCCATTTTTTACACCTCCTTTTCAAACATGTCTTTTCCTACACCGCATACAGGGCATACCCAGTCATCTGGGATATCCTCAAACGGTGTTCCAGGATCTATTCCTCCGTCTGGATCCCCTTTTTCGGGATCGTATATATACCCACAAGCTTTACATCTATACTTATCCATTTTTTTCACCTCTTTTTTATTTTCTTCAATATACGTAGGCGCTGTCTTAGGCACCTTACCTTTTTTTATTTCATGATAATAGGCATATGTCAAGGGTTCACTATCATTCATGATCTGAGCATCTAATATTTCCACAATGAAAATAGTATGTGTTTCAACATCTATGCTATTAATAATATCTGCTTCTACGTATCCTATAGCATTATCGGTAACGATAGGTGAACCTGTAACTCCTATTTTATAGTTAATTTTTTCAAATTTATTTACATCTCTTCCCGATTTGAAGCCAAAAAGTCCTATAAATTTCATCGGCGTCTCTTTTGATAAAATTGAGACCGTAAAGACCTTACTTCCCTGAATAAATTCGTGAGTTAGATTCTTTTTGTTTATACATACAGCTATAACAGGAGGATCTGCACATACCTGAAACACCGTATTTGCAATCTGTCCATTGATACTATCTCCTTTCTTTGAAGAAACAACATAAAGCCCATAAGAAATTTTGTGCAATGCTTTAGGATTCATTTTATTCCTCTGTGTTTATTAAGTATTTCATCTGCTAACCTATCTAACTCTTTAAAATCTTCTTTTTTTGGTAATCCCTTTACCATTACAGGATCAAGTATCTCTATCTTCACATTCGTCAACATTTCTGTGATCTGCTCTACCATCCTACCGCCCCATCCGTACGATCCGATGATCGATGCAAACTTTACCTTTGGTCTTAAGACATTTACTAGATAAACTGCGTAAACAACATTTGGATGCGGACCGACTAAGACCGTAGGCGATCCCACTACAACTGTAGCTGTATCCACTAAAGCCATTGCCAGCTCTCCAATATCAGTTTTTGTTAGATTAAATGGTTTTACTGTGATACCTCTCTCAATCAAAGCATCGACAAAATAATCTATCATTTCTTTTGTACTGCCGTGCATGGAGATATAAGGTATAACAACTTCATTTTTTACTCTGTCAGAACCCCAGTCTCTGTAAGCATCGAGAATGAACCCAGG
>QMUN01000036.1 GCA_003660605.1 Thermococci archaeon | reverse complement strand
GGCGAACTTTCACCCGGGGAAAGTACCGAGTTTTCATACAGAATGAAAGCTAAAGAGATAGGAGATTATGAACTGATAACTAAGGTGAGATATAAGGATGAAAGAGGAGAATCTTACGAGATGCAGTCTTTCCCAGTTTCTATAATAGTTTACAAGGAGTTTCCGAGACTGGATATGAGGAAAAACATTGATAAGACTAATATCGTAATCAACGAGCATATAATCGTTGTTCTCGTAGTGACAAATACAGGAAACAAGCCTGCAAAAGATATAGTGATTGTTGACTCTATTCCCGAAGAGTTCTCTCTTACGAGCAGTAAAGAAGAAGAAATAACTGGAAACGTGAATGTTTTCAAGATCGATAGAATGAACCCAAACGAAAAGAAGGTTTTCAGCTATATAATAAAAGCAGATGAGCCCGGGAAACATATATTGAAAGGCTGCAAGGTAAGGTACAGCGATTATGAAAATAATTACTTCGAATACGAGTCTCCTGATGTAAATATAGATGTCAGCGGAATACCAAAACTCAATCTGGAATATTCTCTTTCAAGAGAGAGCGTTCAGGACGGAGAATTGTTAACTGTAATAGGCAAAGTCTCGAATATAGGTAATGGGCTTGCAAAAAATATAACACTTGAGCATGTTTACAATAAAGGGGAACTCGTGGACGGGGATCTGAAAAAAGAGATAGAAAATCTTAAGAATGGAGAGTACCAGATATACAAATTCACTATCAGGGTGCCAATATCAAGTACAGCTTATGATTTCAGTGTTGATGTCACATACTCATATTATGACATACTTGGAAATGAATATCCAGGAGAACAGAGATTTATTCAGAAGATAGATGCAGATAAACCAAAAATAGAGATGGCAAGAACTGTAGAAAAAATGATAATCAAACAAAACAAGTATTACGTAGATTCTGGATACTCTTTCATAATCAGTATTTTGGCAACTAACACAGGTACAGCGGATGCTGTGGATACGATCTTGGAAGAAAAACTTCCGGAAGGATTTGAGTTGATAAACGGGACAAACAGATGGGAAGGAGATCTCAAGATTGGCGAATCAAAAACGATAACGTATACAGCTATTGGAAATGTAGGTGGCGTTTATTCACTTACTCCCAGAGCCATCTATAGAGATAAATGGGGAGTTTCTTACTCCACAGATGGTAAAATAATAACTTTTACTCTTAGAGGATTAACAATCACAAAAAGTGTAAGTAAAAACAAAATCAGCGAGGGAGATGTAGTAGAAGTAAATATAAGTATAAAAAATTATGGAGACTCCGAGACAAGAGATATATTTATCGAGGATTCAATACCCGAAGGATTTGAGCTTGTGGAAGGAGAAACAACGATGCAAAAAGATATTCTCGGAGGAAATGAAACAATGAGCCTTAAGTACAAAATAAAAGCGATCTCTGTGGGAGAGTACGTATTGGAAAAAGCGAAGGTGAGATGGAAAAATTCATACGGTGAATCAAGACAGCTTGAATCCAAAGAATATACCATAAGCGTTCAAAAAGCTGCACCTCCTGTAACAACAGGTCCTCCTACCACTACGCCTCCCAAAACACCCATTTATGAAAAATATATCTCCAAAATTCTTTTGATCCTGGTAGCTGTTCTTCTCCTGATAATAGCCATCATAGGAATAAGAACATATTCAAAGAGGAGATTTAAGATCGAAGAAGAGGAAGAATTTTTTGAAGGTTTAGAAGTACCTGAAGAAGAAATATTTCCAGAAGAGAAACTTCCGGAAGAAAAAACACCTGAGGAGATGTTTAGCGAGATCGCTTTACCAGAGTTCGAAGAGGAAGAAAAGAAAGAAGAGGAGTACAGAAATGCCCCAGAGTCCATAAAAAAGATACTTGAGTGGCAGGAAAAAGAAGAAAAAAGAAAAAAGAAGGAGGGAAAGAAAAAAGAGGAAGAAAGATGGTTTGATGTCGATTATGACATAACAGAGGACATGACACCCAAGGAAGTATTGAAAGGTAAGAAAAAGAAAAAGGAAGAGTAAATGAAGATTATTCATGAAGATATTAAAAAAAATTTTATAAAGTTAAAAGCAGAGTCTATAGATGACCTCTGGCACTTGAAACATATAATAAGGAAGGGTGATCTTCTCGAAGGCAAGACCTTTCGACGTGAGGAACAGAAAACAGACAAGATCAGAACTGAGAGATCCGAAAAAAAACCTGTATATTTAAAGATCCGAGCTGAAAAAATAGAGTTTCATAAAGATGCGAATAGATTAAGGATAACTGGTGTGATAGAGGAAGGAGAAGATACAGGAAGTTACCATACTTTTAATATAGAGGAAGGCAGTGTCATAGGAGTAACGAAGAAATGGAAAACATACGATTTAGAAAGAATAGAGGAGGCTGTGAAGAACACGAATGCACCCAAGATTCTTATTCTTACCATGGACATGGGTGAATCTGTTTTTGGTCTTGTAAGAGGATATGGCATAGATTTTTTAGCAAGCTTAAATGAGAACATTCCCGGAAAATACTACTCTGTAAAGAGAAAAAAGGAAAGAGAGACTTTCTTTAAAAACACCGCTGAAAAGATCATAGAAGTTTTTGACAGATACTCCATAGAAAAAGTGATAATTGCAGGTCCTGGATTTGTTAAAGAAGAGTTTGCAAAGTACCTGAAGGAGAAATACCCTATCTTAAATGGGAAATATGTTCTGAAAAGGGCGTCTTCCGTGGGTAGATCCGGGATATACGAAGTGATCAAAAAAGGAGACCTCGAAGATGTGTATAAAGAATCGAGAATATCCAGGGAGATAGGCTTGGTGGAAAAGATATGTCAGAAGATACTCAAAGATGAGGCTGTATATGGTATTAAAGATGTTGAAAAGGCATTGAGCTATGGTGCCATCGATACGTTGCTGATCGTTGACGAGCTTTTGAGAGATGAAAAATACGAAAAGATTTTAGAGAGATCGAGAAACAAAAATTGCAAAGTTTATGTGGTGAGCAGTGAGCATGAAGGAGGCGAAAAGTTAAAAAGTCTTGGGGGGATTGGAGGAATTCTCAGGTTCAAGATAAATTAAAGTTTTTGAAGAAACTTTATCAGTCCCCTTTCTGTTGTCAGATAAAATCTTTGACCTTTTGCAATGATACTTGGCAGTGAACGGATTTTAAACGGAATTTTGGACTTTGTTTCATTATAGTCTCGTGGCTTGAAGTTTATTGCACCATCAGACACATAACTCAAAAGAGAGAATATAGTCAATGCTCTATTACAATATTTTGAGTCCTTTTCTATAACTATCTCAGCTTCTAGCGGCTCTAACGAAAGCTCCTGGCTTAGAATATATTTTTTATTATAATCTTCTATTTTCGGCTCGCCATATGCTAAGAAAACTGCATTTTTTGTACAGGCAGCTATTATCTCTGAAAAATCTGGATAATCTATGAGTTTCTCTATTTTGAATCCTGTATCGCCTATTATTTTCACGCCGCATTGCTTTGCTTTGCAGTATCTACATTTTTTCAGGTCAAAGACAAGATTTAGCATATTTCCCATCTCAATTTCCTCTTTAAGCCCCCTGATTATCTCTTCTTCTGTTAGTTTTCCCACGAAGATTCTGTTGTTTATCATTAATGTAGGCTCTAGAAAATCTGATTTTTCTACTGGCAAAAACTCGATTTTCATGAATTTTTTAAGCCCTTCGAGGACGGGAGGAATATTTTCTTCCAAGTGGTAAAACTTTATTTTAAGCTTTTTGACGTCAGAAGGAAGATCATAAAAACCTATCTCATCTGCGCTTTCATAAACTTTTAGAGGTTTATAAGTTTTTAGGGGTGTCTCATTTATTATCTTTTTTTCTGTCACTTCTACTACCTCCTCTTTAGCTTTTTTAGCAGGAAATCCAATCCTTAGCGGAAATGTAATTTCTATTGCATTGCTGGGACATGCTTCGACACATTCTCCGCATAATGTGCAGTCTGTACTTCTCTCGCTTTTGTAGGGTTCAAGCCCCATAGGACATGCTTTGGTACATATCCCGCATTTTGTACAGTTGTCTTTGACATGAAGTCTTAAAAAACTTACTTTATTAAAAACTCCTGCTAATGCACCAAGAGGACAGAGATACCTGCACCAGAATCTTGATATTAAAAATATTATACCTATCAGGAAAATGAAGAAAATTATTCTTCCTATAAAGAGATTATCAAAGATCATTCCATGCTCTATCCTATAAGGCACTGCAGCTTCTATAAATCCCACGGGGCATATCTTACAGAAAATTGTGTCAGAAAACCTCCATGCTGCTATTAAAGTCAGTATTAATACTATAAATTTTGTGAATTTAAATTTGTGAACCATTGTTTTTTTTCTATTGAAGATTTTATCCACAGCATCCTGTAAAATCCCAAAGGGACACATCCATCCGCAAAAAACTCTTCCCAGAACAGTAAAAAATAGAGTTGTATATCCTAAGAGATAATAGGGTACCTTTCCGAGGATTATAAAGTTCTGGATAGCACCGATAGGGCAAGCCGTTGATGCAAGAGGGCACGCATAGCAGTGTAAATAGGGCGCATATAACATCTTGAAGATTATTCCAACTCCCGCTAAATTGACTAATATTAGCGAAGTCAACTGAACTATCCTCCTTTTTTTCAGTTTTTTTTCTCTGAAGATAAATATGCCGATTCCTATAAGGATTAACGCTATTAAAAGAATAAAAAAGTCAATTTCATTTATCTCGGGATTTCCCAGATATCCCATCTTCATATTTACTATAGAGAAAATTAAAATCCCGAATCCAAGGATAAAAGGTAGTCTTTTCATGTTATTCCTCTGTAAATTTTTCTATAGCCTCTAATATTCTGCTGTCAAGTTTAAAAGCTCCATCAAGCACATCAGTTATCTCTCCATCAATGATCACTGCAGTAATAGGCAGTCCATTTAAATCAATTCCAAAACTTTCGAACTCCTCAGGTTCTTCTTCATATTTTATAACTCTATAATTTATGAATTCTGAGGATTCAGCTATCTCTCTGACAATATCTATAGCTTTCGGGCATGCTTTACACCATTCTGCAGAAAATACTATAAGCTCTATCTCATGATCTAATTTCTCGAGTCCATCATGTTCTATTCCTGTCTTGTATCCTGAGGGAGTGAGCCCAAGACAGGAGAGACATATATAGGTGGCAATATTCTCTGTATCCACGTTCTGTCCGAGTTTTACACCGTAACTTAATAAAATTATTCCTATAACCAGTACGACTATCCCGACTTTGTGCATGAACATCATATAAGGAGTGATTATATATATTTTTCGTTCGTATGAATTTGTTTCTGTTAATAAGAGCTAAATACATTTTTGAGATTATTCATACTTTCTTATATTTAAAACTATTTATTTGTTTATCAACTTTTTAGTTAATAAAAGAAGTTTTAACTATAAGATAGTTAAGAAAGACTTTTAAATATCTTTTGATATAGGTACATGTAGACTGTATTTATAATTATATAATTTAGGGGCTTGTAAGGTGAGGCAAATGAGCAATAAAACGGAAGAGATCGAGAAAATAAGAAGATTAAGAGAGGTCGCAAGAAGAAAAGAGATGGAGAAAAAGCTCTCTATAATATGCGATCTATCGAGAGATTTATCTTT
Source organism: Thermococci archaeon (assembly GCA_003660605.1). Taxonomy (GTDB): domain Archaea; phylum Methanobacteriota_B; class Thermococci; order Methanofastidiosales; family B48-G16; genus B48-G16. The sequence continues at coordinate 1,729 of QMUN01000036.1, read as the reverse complement.
ATCTTTGGATATCGATAAAATTGCTAATATTACTGTTGACGTTATGAGAAAAGTTTTGGAGTTTGATACCTCCTTCTTTTTACTTCTCGAGGATAAAGAGTTGAATATAGTAGCAGCTTCTGGATTCAAAGAAGACGTTGTAGGAAAAAAGTTTCTTTTGGATGCAAAAAAAGGAATAATTCCATGGGTTGCGAGAGAGGGTAAATCACATCTAACAAACAATACAGAAAAGGATGATCTTTTTATAAACATAGTTGGAGATTTTGAAACTAAATCTGAAATCTGTGTACCTTTAAAAATCAAAGACAAAGTGATTGGTGTTCTAAATGCAGAAAGTGAAAGGTATAACGCTTTTAACGAGAAAGATTTAAAGTTGCTTGAAACTTTGGCATCTCAAGCAGCGATCGCAATAGAGAATGCGAGGCTATTCAAAAAGCTGCGAGAGAGTGAAGAAAGATATAGGAATCTTTTTGAGAATGCAAGAGATGTAATCATCACATTTGACTTGAAAGGAAATGTGATCTCTGTAAACAAAGCTATTGCGGAACATGGCTACAGAAAAGACGAACTCGTTGGAAAGAATATGCTCAAGTTTGTTCCAAAGAAATACTGGCCCAAATTACTTAAAGAGCTTGCAAAGATAGCTCGAGGAAACTCAATTAAAGGAGAAATCGAAATAATCACTCCAAAAGGAGAAAAAATTTCAGAGTACAAAAGTAATCCAATAAGAAGAGGGGAGAAAATCGTTGGTTTCCAGACGATTCTGAGAGATATCACTGAACAAAAAAGAGCTGAGGAAATACTGAGAAAGAGCAAAGAAAAGATAGAAAAACTTCATAATATAGCTACCAGATTGGAGTCTTTGCACTCAGAAGAAGAAGTTTATGAGCTTACTATAAAAACCGCAAAAGAAATACTTGATTTTGATAGGGATACCATTTTTATTCTTGAAGGAGATCATTTGAAAATAAAAGCAACTACCGAGAAAGGATTATCGAAGGATCAACGGATATCAATTTATAGAGGTATAGCTGGAAAAACTTACAGAACAGCAAAATCCTATCTTATAGAAGATATAACAAGAGATAAGAATGCCAGACCATCAGATGAGAGAGTCCGATCAGCTATAAGTATACCTATTGGCAATATTGGTGTTTTTCAGGCTGAATCTCTTCAAGTAAATGCCTTTACTGAAGAAGATCGTGAGCTTGGAGAACTTCTCATATCCCATGTTGCTGAAGCATTGAAAAGAATAAGGTTCGAAAAAACGCTGAAAGAATCAGAGGAGAAATACCGTACCACCATTGAGTCTGCTCCGTATGGAATCGCTGTGCTGGATCAGGATGGAAATTTCCTGATCGCTAATTCCCAGTTAGAAAAGATCACGGGATACACTATGAAGGAAATACCCGATCTTGAAACATGGTTTGAAAAAATGTATCCTGATAAAAAGTATCGGGAGCTGATTATCAAAGAGAACAGGAGAATTATTCCTGGGGAAGATCCCCGCATAAGAGAAGCGGTGATAACACGTAAAGATGGAGAGAAAAGAATATGTAGATTTATCTCCCGCATATTCTCTCATGGTCTCAGGATAATTTTTGTTACAGATATCACCGATCGCAAACTCTTAGAACAGCAAAGAGAAAAAGCAAGAAAAGAAGCGGAGTTCTACTCTGATTTACTGGGACATGACATAGGAAATCTTAACCAGGTGATCTTAGGATAT
>QMUN01000035.1 GCA_003660605.1 Thermococci archaeon | reverse complement strand
TTCCAATGTAATTCTCTGATATATTTCAACATTGTTTCTTTCCATTCATTCATACATTCCCGATATTTGAAATTTTTCCTTGCAGGAAATATCTTCTCAGCGTATACTTTAAAACCTACAAGATTTAGTGCAAATTTAACTTCGTCAGGTAAAGGCTCGGATGACCATATTTTCCCTTTAAGATCAGAAATTGCCTTTGCAAGTTTCCATCTCTTCCATTGTCCTTCATTCTCGTCTTCTATAGGAATCTCAGATGTTATTATCAAAATTCCATTCTGTTTCAAAACTCTTTCAAACTCTTTTAACGCACGAAGTAATTTCAATGGCTTTGAATTTAAAAAGACTATGGTATCATCGCAATTTATGATATCTATTGATTCACTCTCCAAAAAATTTAAATTGAAAATGTCTGCTTCCTTTAGTTCAACATATTTTTTATAATCTTCAAGTTTCGTTTTAATCTTTTTTATCTAAACTTCTGGCAAATCGTTGTCAATAGATATTATTTTCGAAGTTCCTCCCTGTTCGTGGATCCTTTTAGCCCAGAAATAGGTATTTTCACCAGCTCCTACAGCGGCATCCAGGATAATTTTATTCTTTAAATTTAAATCCTTGAGCACGAAATCATGAAACTCGCTCATTTTTCATTCCCCATTCAAAATGGCTACAGCGGCTCCAATAGCTGTTGCATACTCTCCTTTTTCAGGGATTATAAACTTTTTATTGAATAAAGGTTCTATGGATCTTAAAGATCTCTGTACCTCTTTTAATGATATGACTTTGCCAGTGAGTATAATATCATCTAAGTCGCATGCCCTCGCAGCAAAGATCGAAACAACAGCAATGGTCTGGGAAACCATATTAATTAGCCCTTTTGCTATATCTTCTTTTTCTATCGTATCATCAATTTTTCCAAAATTAGAAGCCGTTGCATCACTTGGAATTACTCCTATCTTTCCTCCTGCTATATCTCCTACTGTAAGGTCTATCTTTTTTAAATTCCCCTTTTCCGCGAGTTTGTCGAGGTTTTTTATGTCATTTATGCTGAGGAGCATTCTTGATAATCCCTGAAGAGTTCCTCCTCCAATACCACTCCCCCCAAAATGCTTGATCTCATCTTTTACACAGACTATGGCAGTCCCTGTCCCCATGCTTACTACAACTCCTCTCTTCCTATCTGCGAGTGTGACTCCACCTTTTCCTATGGCTTTAATCTCATCTATTTTTTTTACAGGCACTCCTAACAACTCATTTCCCAGGAATCTGGCACCTCCACCCGTAGCGGCAAGAACTTTGATATCTTTGAGCGTTATGTTAAGAGAAGTAATTAATTTACCGAGAGCTCCAGCTGCTGCCGCCAAAGGATCGTCTGCTGTAACTGTTACTATTTTCAGTATTTTATGATCTTTTATAGCTACAGCATCTGTTGTCGTTCCTCCTATATCGATTCCTACGATCATTTTTTCATCTCCTATAACATAAGTGGAAGCATCTTTACTATTGCAAGTATTGCCCCCACAACTCCTTCTCCACCTATCAATCCGGACGCTATGAGTCTCTCTGTTTCATCCTCTGCTTTTTTCCTATTGATATAGTTTACAACTCCTCCGATAAAGAATGCCACAGATAGATAAAGTGGGATAAATATACCAACACCAAAAACCATACCCGGAAATTTCATGAGCGTAATCGCTGTTCCTATAATAATCCCTATAAGAAAGATTTTGACATCGATTGCACCGAGCATATACGATACACTTCGTGCCTGAAGCGCATATAACTCAGGACTTCCGAGGGTGAATGCATTTAAAATAGCGAGAAGGCTGAATCCGACAACAGAAGATCCTATTATAACGCCCAGTATCTGAGCCTTTGCCTGAGACTTTGGAGATGTTTTCAGCATATGACCTGCCTTCAGGTCGAAGAGCAGATCACCAGCGACTCCAACAGAAACAGCTGCAATCGCAGCTATGGCGATGCTTTCCATGGTCCCCAGAGAGACAGCAAGTTTTACAAAAAGAACAATGATTACAGCAAAAACTTCCATAGGATCAATACCTATTTCGCCTGTCATCCTTCCTGCTAGTGCTGTGATTACCCAGATGCCTAGAATTGCAAGTATAGAGGCAACAATACTCAAATTTAAAATAAAACTCATTATAAATATAGAGATAACTGCAAATATAGGTATTAACCTTGGATTCAGCTCGTCTTTTGATACCTTTGCAGAGATCATAGCTTTGAAAGTTCTGATGCTTGAAGGAATGACTCTCAGAACAAATAACGTTACTCCCCCCCCAATGACAGCTCCGACACCTAAGGGCAATGTGTATGTGATCATTTGCTCCATTGGCACATTGTAAAGATAGTGCACAAGGGGTTGGAAGAGGTAATATGAAAATAAACACCCCAGAAACCATATGGACACAATTTTATAACCAATCAAATAACCTGCGCCAAAAGCCATGGGAATAAAAGGAACTTCGATCTTAAAAACTCCAAATTGAAATTGTTTAAAATCAGGGATTATGCCATTGAAAACGAAATGCAGTTTTCCGATACTCAGAGACACCCCATCTCTCAATGTTGTAAATATGGCAGAAAATCCAAAAGCTGAAAGAAGAACCTTTATTTTCCGGCCACCTCTTTTTCCTGCCATGATCGTATCTGCTGTTGCTTCACCTATTACAAAGGGAAGATTCTCTTCTATGATCATGTGTTTCCTTAAGTATGCTGAAAAGAGAACACCCATTATTCCTCCGACAAGAGCCAATACAAATACTTTGAAGAGAAAGCTTCCAGGATCGGATATGAGGGTATCAAAAAGCTCCGGATCAAGAAAATATATGGCAGGAATAGTGAAACATATTCCTGCTGCAAGAATCCCTCCCGTTGATGCAGCAGTCTGTGCAATATTTATTTCATGAACGCTTGCATCTTTTTCTAATTTTAGTATCTTATAAATACCCATTGCCATTAAAGCGGTCAAAATCGATGCCCACATAAAAGCATTCATACGAAGTGTAATATATACTCCTGACATTGTCATCAAAACAGCGAGTGCTCCTCCAATTATGTATGATCTTGATTTCACTTCCATGATTTAAACTTCAGTAAAGTATATATAAATTTTTTGTATAAAGTATATAGAACAGAATAAAAAGATATAGTATCTATATAGTTCATTTGGCAGATTTGTTCGAATCAACTTTTAAAGGCTTTCTCCATTTCCTTTTTCCGTATATATTTATCTATAGTCTCTGCATCTAACGTTTTTAATTTTATTTTCTGTAAAACCTTTTCAGTAAGAATCTGTTTTGAAATTTCCTTTTTGAGTTTGTCTCCTTCTAATCTCTTCGTTACAATAGGAGATTTTAATTTTTTAAAAATTTCTGCAATTTTTTCTTCTGATAATTTTCCATCAGGAACAATGTCAGAAATAATATTCTCTATTTTTTGGAGATCAAACTCTTCATCAAAATATTCAAATATTTTTTTGTTTACAGTATCACGTATAGATATTAAAAGCCTGGCTATATCTATTTTTTCTGTGTTTTCATCTATATCCATCTTTTTTACAACGATCCACTTCTCATGTTTTGCGAAAAAATTTATTTTATCTTCCATTTTATCCACTCTTCATAAAATTCTTTTATAGAATCAAATATCAAATCTGCATTTTTTAATGTTTCTTTTGTTCCCGATCCGCTCAAAACCCCTACAGTCAAACATCCCAGTTTTTTTCCAGCTTCTATCTCAAAATAATGATCTCCAACTACTATACTTTTCTTCGGATCTGCGTTCAATTTTTCCAATGCTATCTCAATGTGCATTGAATCTGGTTTTACCTTTTCTACATCGTCTCTCGAGATTATTACATCTATATAATCTAATATTTTAGTTTTTTTTGCGGATAACAAAGTAGATTCCCTGTTATTTCTTGTTATTATACCAATCTTCATAGTTCTTTCTTTCAGATATTTTAGAGATTCTATACCTCCGTCTATTATCTCAGATTTTTCTGCAGCCTCTTTTTCTTGTCTTCCTATATACTCCAGGGCTTTTTTTCTCAGTTCCTTATCTTCTATCTTTGATATTGATTCCAGGATGTGTCCCTCTACATTTCCAATGATCTTTTCAAGATCTGCTCTCATCTTTTTAAAATCGAGCTTCATCCTTATCAGTGTTCCATCCATATCAAAAAGAAAGGCTTCATACATTTTCTTCCCATTCCCTAAAAAATTTTATGCATTTTTCCTGAAAATCCTTGATATCTGAATCATTTATAATTATCTTATCGGCTAAAGCTATTGCATCTCCAAGCCCAAAGCTCAGTTCCCTGATGTCTCTCTCCAGAAACTCGTCATATAACTCTGGATCATCTTCCCTTCCTCTCTTCAACAATCTTTTAAATCTTTTATCTGGTGAAGAATGGATCGCCACAAGATAACAATCATAATATCTGGAAAACTCTTTAACTTCTTCGTAACTCCTTATTCCATCGATAACTATTTTTGGAGTATTTTTTAGCCTATCAAGTGCTAATCTGGCTATTGCCGCTTTTCCAAGCTCTCTTCTTAACATTTCGGCAACTTTTCCGGAGTCTTTGAGGCTATATCCCCTTTTCAGAGTTTCTTCTCTTACAATGTCACCGAGAACAATTATATCATATCCGAAATCCCTGGCAGTATTTATGAATATATTTTTTCCACTCCCCGGCATACCTACAACGCATATCATAAAATATATAAAAAAGAGAAATTTTTAAACCTTCCCCTCAAGATATTTCATCATCAAAATCCCATCTTCTCCATTTTCGTAATACATTGGCAGTTCTTTTGCCTCGAAAAATCCCAGCTTTTTATAGAGTTTTTGCGCTTTTGTGTTGCGTTTTCTTACCTCTAATTTAACTTTATTAACACCTTTTTCTTTGAATATTTCAAGAAGTCTCTTTACAAGCAGAGTTCCCACTTTTTTTCTTCTAAAATCCTCATCTACTGCCAGAGAGATTATGTGTCCCTCTAAACGATCTATAATACCTATAATGTATCCGATCACGTCATTCTCATAAGCTACAAGAAACGTTTTTCTGTGAACTTCGTACAGATAATTAAGGATAAGCGGATCATAGGGTGCATTAAATGAAGAAAACTCTATCTCAAAGACTCTTTTTATATCCTCTGGTTTTATCTCTCTTATATCCATAATTCTATTATTGCTCTCTAAAGAAAAAGGTTACTAAAAAATAAAAAAACTTTGATGTAGTTCTTTGAAGAACTACATCTATTTCTTCTTCAGTTCAAGTAGCTTTAGAAACTCTATTGGGAAAGGCAGTATTATAGTCGAAGCATTCTCAGTAGAAACCTCTGATATCGTCTGTAACAATCTCAACTGGATTGTCATCGGCTCAGTTGCCATGAGTTTAGCTGCTTCTGTAAGCTTCTCTGCAGCTTGAAGCTCTCCCTGTGCATTTATTATCTTTGCTCTTCTATCTCTTTCAGCTTCTGCCTGTGCAGCCATAGCTCTCTTCATCGTAGACGGTAATTCTACATCTTTTATCTCCACAGCAGAGACTTTGATCCCCCATGGATCTGTGGCTTCGTCTATTATCTTCTGAAGATCTCTGTTCAATTTATCTCTTTCACTTAAGAGCTCGTCTAAATGTGCCTGTCCTATTATGCTTCTCAGCGTTGTTTGCGAGATCTGTGATGTCGCGGCAATAAAGTTTTGTACCTGGATTATCGATTTGGAAGCATCCATCACCCTTAAATATACCACAGCATTTACTCTTACAGGTACGTTATCTCTCGTCATAACTTCCTGAACTGGGACGTCAAGTACCTTCGTTCTCAGGTCCACTTTGTACATCCTGTCTATCATTGGGATTATGAAGAATATTCCCGGTCCCTTTGCGCCTTTTAGTCTTCCAAGTCTTAGAATAACACCTCTTTCGAATTCCTTGACGATCTTTATTGCAGAGCTCAGTATCATCAGAATGATCAACACGACGAATATACTTGCTAGTTGCATAAAATCAAATTCCATTTTTTCACCTCCTTTCATGTTTTTTTACCTTTAAAGTGAGTCCGTCCACATATATAACCTCTACTTTCTCACCTTTCTTAATTTTCTCATCACTGTAAACATTCCATCTTTCTCCCCTTACCAGTATCTGTCCTTCTGGATCTATATCTGTATCAGCAGTACCTATTATACCGAGCATCTCGTCCTTTCCAGTAGTCGGCTTTGTTCTTCTGAGCTTTATAGCTTTTGAAAGTCCAAAAATGAAAAACAAAGCCACACATACAGTTATTATAAGAACAAGATATCTGAACTGGGTAAAAAATTCTCTGCTTATTACCCACTCCACATCCTTTGCAGCCGAAAATAAAAACATCGACCCGAAAAAGAAAGAAGCTATCCCTGCGATAGTAAAAAGTCCGAATGTTGGAGTAAGCAACTCTATAACGAAGAACAGTAGCCCCAATCCTATCAGTATAAAACCTCCTAAGTTAAAACCTATGTATCCCTGTGCAATTATCCCGAGTGCAAGACAAACAGCACCTATTGTCTCAGGAACGTGCCATCCCGGTGTTGTAAAACCAAAAATCAATCCCAAAATTCCTATAGTCATCAAAAAATAAGCAATGTTTGGGTTTGTTATCGTTATTATAAACTTGTCCTTAAATGAAGCCTCGAGAATTTCTATATTCACATCTTTGAGATCCAGTTTCCCTTCCATACCTTTTAGCTTCATCCCATCAGCTTTTTCTATTAAGTCATAAAGATTATCTGCCTGAAGCTCGATTAAGCCTCTTTCAAAAGCAGACTTTGGAGTAAGGCTCAAGTTTTCAGTGACAAATTTCTCTGCATCATCTGGATTTCTATCATGACTTTCTGCCAGTGACCTCATATAACTCGAGTAAAAATTAATTGTTTTTTCAGGTGCCTCCATAATCTGTCCTGTTGTTGGATCGTATCCCAGAATAGGTTCGCATGCTCCTATTGATGTACCTGGAGCCATTGCAATTAAATTAGAAGCCATGGCTATATACGTACCCGCAGAAGCAGCGATAGCTCCTTTTGGACTGACAAAAACAATTATTGGGATCTCTGAAGACTCTATTGTTTTGATTATCTCCATCATGGCGTCTCCTCTACCTCCGGGAGTATCCATCTCTATAATTAAAGCAACTCCATCTGTATTCGCTTTTTCCACCGCCTTATCAATTACCTGTTGGCTCGCTACACCTATCTCCCCCTCTAATTTCATGACATAAACAGTCTTAGCCGACGATACCAATGGCATGAGAAGTACAAGAAGTACTATCAGTATAATCTTTTTCATATTCTTATCAAGATACTCAGTGTATTTATATTTTTCCTAT
>QMUN01000034.1 GCA_003660605.1 Thermococci archaeon | reverse complement strand
TCTCATTGAATAGGTATACTGAAAATTGAGCGACTGAAAGGCCTGAGCAACTGTGCCCCACAAAATAAGAAAATGGGAGTATACAGCAAAACTTTTTAAATTCAGTAAAAAAGAAAGATTATGAAAAAATTAGCGCTACTTCTCATACTCCTCATACTCAGTACAGTATACGCAGATAATGCAGATGTTTCATTAAACCACAAAGATATAGTAGAGCCCAATGAGACAGTGGAGATAGAGATTAAGATAAAAAACACATCAACAACTTACTTATGGAAATGTAAAGCTTCCGTAGATCTAAAACTTTTGGGAGACGAGATACAGTATTTTACAATTATATCTGAACCAAGTTGGGATGAAAAGATACAGATAGGATCTTCTATAAGCGGGAAGATAGAGATAAAGATCAGTTCAGATGCAGATAATGTAAAACTAAGAATACCGATTATAGTCTCGGGAGAAAAGGGGGGATGCCCAGGAGGCTGTACACCTTTCATGGAAGGACCTTTTTATGCCGAGATAACTGTTAAAAATAAGGGTATCGAAGCTTTTAACTATGCTGAATCCCTGTATAACGAAGGAAAATATGAGGAAGCTATGGAAAAGTATGATGAGGCTAAAAAATATTTTTTAAATTATTTTGATGAGAAAAATGCCAGGATATGTCTTATAAAAGCTAAAAACTGTGAGGGGCATCTGAAACTGAACTCAGGAATATCGTACTTCAATGCAGGAGATCTGGATAATGCGAAAAAAGAGTTTGAAGATGCAAAATCGATATTCGAGGATGAAGAGATGATAAAAATATGCGAAGAGTGGATAGAGAAGTGTATCCCACCTTCTACTACACCTCCTGCCACCACACCACTTCCCACTACACTCGCTCCAACCACCAGTCCTCCTACCACACCTCCCGTTACCACGCCTCTTACTACTTCCCCTCAGGGGTCAAACTCCAAAACTATCTTTTTGATTTTATTATTGATTGCGATAGCATTCATCATAGCAGTAACAATAAAAATAACAAAAAAATAAATTATTTTTGTTTTGGGAGGAGGGGATATAACCACGAAGAAAATGTTGCAGGGCTTCTCGTCTGGATCATCACTTTACCGTTTCCCCACAATCTGGCAACTAATCCTTCTCCGCTCAAAAATGTAGATTTTAGACCTCCGACTCTCTGTATTGTATAATCCACTCCATCTTCAAATGCGACTAGATGTCCTGTATCCACCTTAAACTCGTTTCCCTTTAATTCGAAGACAGAGATAGCACCAAATGAAGATAAAAATAGATCTCCGTATCCTTCAAGTTTTAAAAAGAAAAAACCTTCTCTGGAAATAAATCCCTTCAATCCCTGAAACTTTGTGTCTATCTCTATCGAAGGAGAGGAAGCAATGTACGCTCCTCCCTGGGCAAACCAGCTCTCATTATCAAGATGGAGATGCACAATATCACCAGGGTATCCTGGTGCAAAGGCTACTGTTCCCTTTCCCTGAGTGCATCTAAATGTATTCATAAAGAGAGACTCTCCACCCAGAACTTTCCTTTTCAGACCTCCAAACAATCCTCCTTTTATCTGCGTTTTCATTTCAATATTTGGGCTCATGTACACCATCGCCCCAGCTTCTCCAACTATCTCCTGTCCGCTTTCAAGATACGTTTTTAGTATGGTATATGCAGGTTTGTGCTCAACTTCAAAGGATAACTCTCCTTTCTCCTCAAGTCTTGCCCCGCATTTTACACAGAATACACTATCATCGCGATTCTCTGTTCCACAGTGAGGGCATTTCATAAGCCCACCTTCTTACCGCAGTTCGGACAGAACGCAGCATCATCAGCGAGAGTATATCCGCACTCTGGACATATCCTTGAGAGTTTTTCGCCTTCAAGTTCCATCGCTATCCCCCCGACAAGACCAGCAGCTAAATTGTATAAAAAGACGTAGATCACGGAAACAACACCTGCCAATATTGCCCAGATTATTCCGAATACTACACCCATTATTACTCCAAGAGCTGGTCCTGCTCCACTAAGACCTATTCTTCCCATGTCATAGTACTGCGAAATGCCTCCAAGTCCTGCCCCCATCAGCGCTCCTAAAATTATTCCAAGAACGACTCCCACTATGAGACATATCGTCAGCACCAGCTTAAACACAGAAAAATATTCGAATTTTTTTATTTCGTATTTCATTTTGGTATCCTCCTATATTTTTTGTATAGTTATTTAACTCAAACTTTTTATTCTTTTCTATGGTGAGAAAGGATGATTGAATTTCTGGCAGTTTTGTTTAATACATCAGATTAAAAACAGTTTTTTCTCATTACAAGGCTAAATTATCCTTTTGAAATCGTTTGAAATCATTTTTCTCTATTTTATAATACAAAGTTCATCATTGAACTCTCTTTCAATATTAATTTTTAACAGTTAACCCCGAAAAACTTAAAATATACTTAATTACACTCTATATTATATGAAGATCTGGATAGATGTCTCAAATGCACCCCATATTCATTTTTTCAAGAATATAATAAAAGAATTAAAGGTCAGAGGGCATGATGTTGTAGTTACGGCAAGAAACTTCGATTCCATAATAGAGATTTTGGAACTTCATGATATAGATTATCGATTAGTCGGAAAACATGGTGGTTTTTCCTTAAAAGATAAGTTAGTTGAAAGCTCAAAAAGGATCATGGGATTGACAGAGATAATCTCAAAAGAATCTCCGGATTTGGCACTATATAAACATTCTGTTGAGGCTTCCAGGGTAAGTTACGGCTTAAAGATACCCTCCCTCTGCGTACTCGACAACGAGATTGCTGAATCTCAAAATAAGTTAATGTTACCTCTCTCCACAAAAATAATAGCCCCAAAAGCGGTACCTTTAAAAGAAATAACAAGATATGGAGTTTCCAAGAAGAATATAAGGAGATTTTATGGAGTATGCGAGCTTGCACATGTGAGAGATTTTGTTCCAGATGAAAAAGTTATGAGCAACTTTAATTTTGACAGACCTTTAATAGTAATGAGACCAGAGCCGATCAAGGCTGATTATTACAAGGGAGACAAAGATAAATCGATAATCAGGGACATTATAGTCAATTCTTCGATGGATGCTACCTTTGTAGTATTTCCGAGATGTGAGGATCAGAAAAAACTCTTCAATTTTGAAAATGTTATAATCCCGGAAAATGTTATCGATTCCCTGAGTCTCATTCATTACTCGGATCTGGTAATAAGTGCAGGGGGGTCGATGAACAGGGAAGCAATAGCTTTAGAGGTCCCTGCGATATCAGCATTTCCGGGACATGTTCTGGCAGTTACCCAGTTTTTGATAGATCTGGGGATAAAAGATCATTCTCTAGACCCCAAAGAAATCTGGAAAATGGCTGAAGAGTTTATGACGAGTACGTATAAAAAAGATGTAAGAAAAGCACTGAAAAAGATGGAAAATCCTGTGGATATTATTCTGGAAGAGATTGAAGCAATAGAAGATTAAAGTTTATAGACTTTTTCTCCTTTCTTAACTTTTTCAGGAGTTTTTATTCCTACAGAGTCTCCAGGCTTTGCTTCTTCGACTTTTTTTCTCTCTATTTCCATGGATTCTATAACAAATTCCAGATCTCCTATCTTTATCTTGTCTCCAGTCTTAAAGTTTCCTGTGACGTTTATTCCAGCAACGCCGACCCTCGAAAAATACGTGAATACCTCTCCTACTTCTTCCATTTTATCGCCTCATAATTTTCTTCATTTACCTATTTATATAATTTTCTCAAATATACCAGATGTATTTTTTTTCACCTGTCTGACAACATCTATTATTGTACCATCCCTGTATTCTATGAGTCCTATTATCTCTTCTGTTGTTTTTGGAGGATTTGGTTTTCCGCATATTTTATATGCTTCATTTTTAAGTTCTTCTATTGTTTTCACAGGTAGTTTTTTTCTTTTTGCAGCTTCCAATAGATCATTTCTTCTGGGGTTTATCGCAATACCTCTTTCGGTAACAACTGCATCTACAGTCTCTCCCGGTGTTGTTACAGTAGTTACATCTTCCACTATTACGGGAATTCTTCCCCTCTTTAATGGTGCCGTAATGATCGTGAGCTTTGCACCTGCAGCAGTATCTTGATGCCCTCCCGTTGGATGGAGAAGAAGACCATCAGAATGTGTATTTACATTTACATTGAACTTTGTGTCTACTTCCGTAGCACCGAGAACAACTATATCTAACTTGTTAACAGCACATCCTTTGGAGAATATGTTTGCATAGAGGGATGTCGATATCTCCGTGTGCCTGTAATCTTCTTTCAACGATTTTATACAGTAAAGATCAAAAGCCTGTACAGTCAGTATCTTTCTCATCACTCCATCCTCAAGCATTTTTACAAGATACTTTGTAGTCCCTCCCATTCCAAAGTTTCCGACAATATTCTCCTTTTTTATGTAATCATGAATATATTTTGTAACTGCTAAGGATATCCCTCCTGCTCCAGCCTGGAATGTAAATCCATCTTTTAACAATCCAGAACTCTCAATTAATTTCATTGCTCTTTTTGCTATGAGGAGAGATACGGGATCTTTTGTTATTACAGTTGATTCAGAGACTATCTTCGCTGGATCACCTATGCTGTCTACTTTTACTACGTAATCCACATACTCCTGCGATATTGTTATAGGTGTGGCGGGATATGGCACAAGATTATCTGTTATTACAACTGTGTTATCTGCATAATGAGCGTCAACATGGGAATAAGTTAGAGGTCCGCATGCAGATTTACCTTCTACTCCGTTACAGTTTCCGTATTCATCAGCTGTAGGTGCAGCAATAAATGCTACATCTATTTTTACCTCCCCCGTTTTAATTGCTCTTACTCTGTCCCCATGAGATCTCACGAATACTGGTTTTTTCAGTGGATTTTTTGTTGTCACATAAGCTCCCAGTTTTCCTCTTAGACTTCCACCTTCTATAGCAGTAATTACACCCTCTTTTATGTATTTTATAAGATGTTCACTCTGGGAATTAAATAATGAACTTGCGGCAAGGGTAATATCTTTGAATCCCATCTTTGCAATTATATCCAGCACCATGTTCAAAACATAATCTCCTTCTCTCAAATGATGATGAAAAGATATTGTCATGCCATCTTCAAATCCCACTGCCTCTATGGCATCTTTTATAGAGGGTAAGAGTTTTTCCCTGGCTGCAAACTCCAGAGCAAATGCAGATCTCCTTTTTTTAGGTTTAAAGGCAAAAGCACCTTTAAAAGGTTTTAATTTTCTGCCGTCAATCTCAGTCGGTACAAGTCTTCCAATACTGTTTTCAACGAACTCCATTAAAAAACACCTCTAAGAAGTCTCTTTGCACTTTCTATCTCTGCTTTTCTTACGATTTCTCCGTCTAAAAATAGATATTTCCTGTCCGGATTTTTTTTATACTCGCTCATGATCCTTTTCGCCCTTTCTATACTTTCCAGAGATGGAGTAAAGACTCTGTGTACTATCTCTATATGATTTGGATTTACTATCCTCTTTCCATCAAAACCCATTCTTTTTGCAGCCAGACTTTCTTTATAAAGTCCTTCATCATCGTTTTCGTCCAGAAAAACAGAATCAATAGCCTGGCATCCATACGCTTTAGCCACTGATACTATTTTGGATTTGGCGTAGATCAGTTCTCCTTCATTTTTTGTTCTGCTTCCAGAGATACTGAGAAGATAATCATCTGCATCCAGTGTCAGAGCCACGATCCTTTCACTTGCTTCCACTATTTTTTCCACACTCAGAAGACCTATGGCATCTTCTATTAATGGGATTATCGAGATTTTGTGAGTTATAGACCTTTCATCTTCCAGATCGGAAAGAAGAGAGTCCAATCTTTTTATAGTTTTATTATTGGAGACTTCAGGGATCATTACCACATTGAGTTTATTTTGAACTATTTCATGTAGATCTTCCTCTCCAAAAGTTTCAATAGGATTTATTCTCACAGTAACCTCCGAATCGTAGAAGTTTACTTTTTTCAAAGCTCTTTTAACTAAAATCCTTGCAAAACTCTTTTGAGATGTCGGAACGCTTGTTTCCAGATCTAAAACAACGGAGTCCGCACCATAGACACCGCAGTCCACCATCTTTTTTGTATCTGTTCCCGAAACATAGAGTCCCGATCTTCTAAGTCTGAACTTCATCTCTTTCACCCAAAGCATTTCTTAAAGCATCTTCTACTCTCGCCTGTAAAACAAAATCAAGAGCATTTTTCTCTATAACAGTCACAAAAGCTTTTTTTATATTGAATTCATCCAAGACTTCTTTTACCTCTTCAGTTATTTTTTCTCCAAAGAGATCGAAGAGAGGAGTTTCTACCTTTATAACAAGTTTATCCGATGGTTCTATTTTTACATAGACATCATTTTTGGATTTAACATCCCCAGATTCACCTATTTTTTTGATCATATATCACGCCCAAAGATCTCATTTATAAATTTTTGGTTCATCTGTACATAACTGCTTCTTCCTTCGGAACTACTGCGGGTTTTGCCTGCTGTTTCAATTTTTTCATTCTTTCTTCAAGCATTTTGGCATCTTCTAATAGAGGAGACACGTCTATCTTTATCTCAGGGAATATCTGATCTACTACACCCACTAACTTGGCAGCGGCTTCAGAATCGGGTATATTCGGCCTTGCTTCTCCAAGAAGACACATAACATCAAAGTTTTCCCTTCTTCCCTCGTTGAGAAGGACAGCGGAGACTCCTGTGATCATCCCAACATTTAATGGTTTTGCACTTATTCTCATTTTTTTCATTTTTTCCGATTCTTTGTCCAGGGAATTCACATGATAGATTTCTATCTCTCCATCTCCACTGCTTACCAGTCCCTCTAAGGTTATTATTCTTTTGCATCCATTTTCTTCTGCCCATTCCAATATTTTTCTCGCTAATGGTCTCACTATCAAAGGTGACGGCACGAACTCTGATACTATCGCAGCAATCTTCAGGTCTTCTCTTGCATAAATTCTTGCAGGACATTTAGGTTTGTTGTTGAATACCAGAGATATTGGAGGAAATTGATCCGAATCTAAAGCAGCTACCTGATCGAGATCGAGTTTGTCCACCAGATAACTTATAGCTATACTGGATATCATGCCTACAGAAGGGTGTCCCACTATCACAGTGCCATCTTTTAGATCAACATCCTTAAATTTGTAAAGGTCTATCATATTCCCTTTTGGATAACAAAGCTTAAATAGTTTTTTGTAGCAATTTTTTTATGAATACGAAACTTTTATTTCTTGAGGACTCTTATAAAAAAGAGTTTGACGCAGAGGTCATAAGTTTTGAGAATAACTGTGCAGTTTTAGATCGAACATGCTTTTACCCACGTAGCGGGGGACAGGAGTGTGACAAAGGTACCATTGAAAAAAATGGAAATATTTTCAGTGTT
>QMUN01000033.1 GCA_003660605.1 Thermococci archaeon | reverse complement strand
TTCTAGTTCTTTATTGTTTAGGAAATTAGGATATCTAATTTCCATATCCCCAAAACTATAATAGTAGTACTCTTTCAGCACAATCATCGGATTTTCATCTACTGAAAAAATATTTGGTAATGTCACAAAATTGATAACCAAAAATATAAAAACAATTACTATTAGATTTCTGAGTCTTTTTGAACTTTGCATGGTAATATTCCGATCTTTATATTTAAATAGATTTCTAAGACTGTATTAACTCGTACTTTTTGGATTAACCATAAAAAAACCAAATCCCCTACTGCGTCGATCTCGTTATGTTAACATCTTTGATGAGGACGAACGGTGCGATTCCAGGTTCTTCAACTTCGTACCACCATTTGACCATCTGTCGTTCTTTCGAGAGGGCTTCTATATTTTTGTAGAGTCGTAACATATTGTCACTGACTCTTATGTCCTTCCACGATTCTTTTACTTCTCCGTTTTCGTAGTAGAAGATGGCATCTCTTGGTATTGTGGAGAAATCTCCTGTCATTCTGTTCTGGAACCTTGTGTACCACGTATTCGTGAGATACAATCCCGTGAAACTGTCGAAGAGTTCGTCTTTGCTGTGATCGCCCGCTTCAACTTTGAAGTTCCACGACTCAGGGGCAACGAGGCCTGCATTACCAGTCGTTTTTGTTTTGAATTTAACTGCCGTGGATGTATTATGGAGATACGTTTTGTACACTCCTTTTTCTATGATCTTGTTTTCGCCTGTAGCCACGCCTTCGTCGTCAAATCTTCGTGAGTATAATCCCTTTCCCGTATCTATCATTGTGAAATTTTCTGGTGCTACTTTTTCTCCTATTTTGTCTTTGAAAAACGACAGTCCAGCTTCCACGCTAAATGCGGAAGCAGATCCCAACGTGTAGTTTATTACACTTCCAAAAAACAATGGATCCAGTATTACGTCATATTTTCCTCTTTCACCAGTTTTTGGATTTTTGTACAGTTTAGCGAGCTCATAAGCATCTGAAGCAGCTTTTACAGGATTGAAATTTTTCAAATCGGTGGCAACACTTACTCTGTGTCCTGAAATTTCTTTCTCCAGAAATACACGAATGGAGAATTCTATACTTGCTGTTTCATCGTCAGAGTGCGTATACGGTGTCGCAATTCTTGTCTTTATGTGCTTTTTCAAAACGGTACCTGCAGATGTTCCTTTTATCTCGTTCAATGCTGCATGCACGTAGTCTTTACAGTCTGCATCAATGATCTTTTTATCGAACTCTATATTTCCATACTCGAATCCTTCCTTTGCGATACCATAATAACTTTGATTTTCATTTGCTTTTTTAGCAAGTTCCATTACAGTTTTTAGAGACGCATCTATATTGTCAAAATCCTTTATTGTTGTAAACATCGTTCTCTTTCCCAAGGCAACGAAAATATCTGCACTTTTTTCCTGCCAGTTTTTGGCAATATCTATTCTGTTCCTGGAAAATCTCACCTGTTCTATGTCTTCATCAGTGATTTTTACTATAACATCATCTGCTCCCAAGTTAAGAAGTTTATTTAATATTTCTTTTTCCATTTTATCACCTGAAAATAACATTCCTGAGCCTTATCGTTGGTCCACCCATCCAGACATCTAATCCCTGCATAGGATCGCTTTTTCCGCACGATCCTGCGGTGAACTCAAGATCATTTCCTGCAGCATCTACCGCTTTATAAAATCCAGGGGTCGTTATTTCAAGCACAGGTCTTTTCACAGGATCTTTTATCTCTCCGTTTTCTATGATATACGATTCCCTGCCTATATACCTCTGATTGTAGCGTTTGTCGTCTATGTTCCATTCAGTGAAATTTTTCATGTAAATACCGAATTTTATGTCTTCTATTAGTTCATCGAAAGAGTAGTCTCCAGGAACAAAAAATGTATTTGCCATCCTGGGTATAGGTTCTCTATTATATGAGGATGCCCGTGCCGCGCCATTGCTCTGGATTCCCATTTTGTATGCAGTTTCTCTGCTGTGTAAAAATTCATTTATTTTCCCCTCTTTATAGAGATATTTTATTCTCGCCTTCACACCCTCTCCATCGTATTTGTAATATCCATAACTGTGTTCTATGGTGGGATCCTCTGCTATGGTAACATACTCACTTCCTACTCCCTGACCTACCATGTTTTCTTTAATGAAAGATTCTCCTGCCTGCGATGACTCTCTCCCCATGATTCTGTCAGCTTCTGAGGGATGTCCGCATGACTCATGCACCGCTATTCCTGTTACTTCAGGTCCGCATAGCAGATCCATTTTACCCCTGGGAGCTTCTTTCCCCTGATTTGCTACTTTGTTAAGCCCCTTTACTTCGTTTATAGCTACATTCTCAAGATCCCATACGTCAAACGCTTCGTATCCTCCAGAATAGCCAAACTGCTTGTACCCCTGCTCGACTGTCTTCCCCACGATGGTGAGAAAATAGAAAAATCCAATTTTTGGATGGTATGCTATTATCTTCGCGCCGTCGGAATTCACGTACTCTTTTTCTATAAGTGTATCGTTAAGTTGGAATATACGTGCAGGGATATTCACCTTCGTTTCCATCATTCTTTTGTCAAGATTCTGGAGATACTCGATTTTCCATTCGAGATCAGTATCTTCTATCTTTTTTTCCTGTGACACTATCCATTTGTCCTCATACGCCATTTCTTTGGATAAACCGACCTCACTCTTGTTATTTTTAGCCATTTTTATTGCCCTCTTTATGAGGTCATCGGTATCTTTTGAACTATTTGTGCTGACAAATCCTATACCTCCGTCATAAAGAACTCTGAGGCTGATTCCTTTTTCTTGCTCTACATTTACTGCATCTATGTTGCCATTTTTCATTACTAAGGTATTTGTTAGCGATTTTTCATATCTTACTTCAGCATAATCTGTTTTTTCTTCCACTTTTTTAAGAATTTTTTCTATATCCAAAGGATCACCTTTTGCATCACTGTGCATATATTCTAACCACAATATTTAAATCTTATCATGCTTAAAGGATATGGTGATAAAATGGACATAAATACCATACGGGAAAAAATACCGGCTCTTAAAAACTGCATACATTTAAATTGTGCAGCTGTTTCACCTCCTTTTTCGGATACTATAACTGAAATTAAGAATTTCTTAAAGAATAGAGGAGAAAAAGCTAATTTTGATTTTTTCGAGTGGGTGGAGGAGTTAGAAGAATGCAGAAAGAAAGTAGCTGAGCTCGTAAATGCTTCAAAAGAGGAGATAGCTTTCATGCTCAATACATCTCAGGGAATCAATACGGTAGCTAACATGATCGATTGGAAAAGAGGAGACAATCTTATAACATCTGATCTGGAGTTTCCCTCCAATAGTGTACCCTGGTATAACTTAAGAAAAAAAGGAGTAGAGGTAAAAAAAGTAAAAAATGTGAGAGGGGAGATAAGAACTGAAGATATAGAAAAGGCTTTTGATGAACGTACAAGATTAGTTGCTCTATCATACGTACAATTTTGTAATGGCTTCAGAAGCGATTTGGTAGAGATTTCAAAGCTCTGCAGGGAGTATAATGCATTTTTATTTTCGGATGTTATTCAGGGATTGGGAGCGGTAAGATTGGATGTCAAAAAAACAGGTATAGATTTTTTCTCATCAGCTGCGTACAAATGGTTAATGGGATCTCTGGGCGTAGGAATTTTCTATATAAAAAAGGATCTTATAGAAGAGTTCGATCCTCCCTACGTAGGTTGGTTTTCCCTAAAAAATGAGGAGGATTTTGATAAGCCGGGTGTGGATAAGATAGAACTTATCGATTCTGCAAGAAAATTTGAGACTGGAGGAACGAGTTTTGCTCTCATAATGGGTCTTAAAAAATCTCTGGAGATACTTCTGGATATAGGCATTGACAATATTGAAAAAAGAGTCCTGAAACTCTCTAAATATGTTATAGATAATGCAGAAAATGTTCAGACACCTTATGATGAAAAGAAAAGAGCAGGGATAGTGAACATAAAACATTCTGATTCAGAGAAAATAGTGGAGAAATTAAAAGAGAAAAAGATTCTCGTTTCGGCAAGGATGGGCGGAATAAGAGTTTCCACGCATTTCTGGAATACTGAAGAGGATATAGACACTCTCTTAAAAAACATTCAGTGAGAATATGATTTTCGAGATCAGAGCGAAGGATGGGCTGGGAAGGGTAGCTAAACTGAGTATCAATGGAAAAAATATTGAGACTCCATGTTTAATGCCAGTTATAAATCCCAATTTGCCTTTGATAACTCCAAAAGAAATGAAAAGGCTTTTTAAAACAGATATTATAATAGCAAACTCTTATACGCTTTATAAATCTTTCGATATTGAAAATATTCACAAATTTTTGGATTTTGATGGTATTATAGTCACAGACTCAGGAAGCTTCCAACTGATGCAGTACGGAGACATAGATATAACAAATAAAGAGATTGTTATGTACCAGAATAAAATAGGTGTCGATGTTGCCACATTTCTTGATATTCCAACGAAACCTTATGCAAATTATGAAAAAGCAAAAAGGGATCTGGAAATAACGATAGAGAGGGGTGAAGAGGCAAGAATGCTCAGAGAGGGAGAACTGAATGGAACGATCCAGGGAGCAGCTTACCTGGATTTGCGGAAATATGCATCTGTTCAAATGAGTAAATACGATTTTGATATATACCCCATAGGTGCTGTTGTGCCCCTTCTCATGGAGTATGATTTCTCCAAATTAACAGAGATTATTTTAACATGCAAAAAATACCTTCCCATAAACAAGCCCGTTCATCTTTTTGGAGCAGGTCACCCATTAATATTTGCTCTAACCGTACTTTTGGGTTGTGATCTTTTTGATTCTGCAGCTTACGCTTTGTACGCAAATGATAACAGATATCTAACTTCATACGGCACAAAAAATCTAAATGATATGAAATACTTACCGTGTTCCTGCCCGATATGTTCAGAATATACTTTAGAAGAATTAAAGGCATCCGAGGAAAAAATAAAACTCCTGGCACTTCACAACCTTTACGCTACTTATGAGGAGATTAAAAAAATAAAAGAGAGCATTCATGAAAACTCTCTCTGGAACTTTGTGGAGTCGAGAATAAGAAATCATCCCCGTCTTTACTATGCATATAAGAAGATCAAAGAATACTCCGATTACATAGGAAAGATAGATCCCTTTATAAAAAATACCTCCTTATTTTATACGGGCGAAGAAACAAAGATAAGGCCTTTGGTAACAGAAGCAAAAAAAAGATTGAAAAGAGTATCAACAAAGAGAGATACGAGCAATCCCTTATTTAATTATCCAAAAGCGCTGGCCTTTACGTTCCCTTTCAATATAGAAGGGGATATAGATTTAGATTTTGATCAGAATGTAGAGTCTCTTAAAACTATATTTGATTATCAGTTTGGTAGAGGAACGGGAAAAAAATTCTTGAAAGACACCACAGTAAAGAAAAGCAAGACGAATAGAATAAGATACATATATGGAAAAGAGCTTTTAGCGACTCTAAGAGCGAGAGATAATTTGTTTACTCTTACTTCTGAAGGTGCAAAAAGGCTTCATAGAATTCTGAAATATCCTTATTACAGAGTGATGGCTTCTGAGCAAGTTGTACCTTTCATCCTGGAAGGCAGAGATCTTCTATCCAAGTTTGCTGTTTCATGGGATACTGATCTGAGAGCATATGAGGAAGTTCTAGTTATTGACTCAAATGACTTCCTTCTCGGTACAGGAAAATTGATGCTCTCGCCAAAAGAATTGGAATATTTTGAAAGGGGAGTTGCTGTGAAGATTAGAGCGACAGTAAAATTATAGAAGGTCACTCTCTTGGAGGATCCTTAATTCATCACCAGTAAGTTTTTCACCATGCTTGAATTTTTCGTAAATCTCTTTTCCCTGTTTTCTAAGTTCTTCTTTTTTCTTTTCGACTTTTTCAGTTCTCTCTCTAAGTCTTTGCACCTGTCTTTCAGTCTTTATCTCTTTAATTTTATCAGAGAGTTCGTTTATTTTCCTTATAGTATCTCTTAACTCACCATAGTACTGGTCGAGCTCTTTATTTTTTTCTATAAGAGCATTGTGGTACCTATCTGCGATTTCTTTGACTTCTCTTGCTCTATCAAAGTAGTAAATCATCCTTTCATGGCACTTTTTGGATTCCTCAGCTCTTTTACTCACTTCTCTGTGGTAAACGTCTATCTTAGATCTTATATCTTTGATTTTTCTGTTTAAATCTTTGAGTTTTATATCTGCATCCATCCCCTCTTCACTTATCTTGTAGTTTTCCTTTAGTTCTCTTATTCTGTCAACAATTTTCTTTTCCTTGTCAAGTTTCATCACAGTTGTTTCCAGCTTCCATTCCAGGTGCTCTATTGTTCTTATTACTCTTTCTGGAGATTCCTTGCAGAGTGCAAAATTTTTTTCCCTGATTTCTTTAAGTTTCATTGCTTTTTCCTTCAAAATTTTCAATTTTTCTCTTTCCTTGTCTCGTAAAGCTTTGTACTTATATATCTCTTCGTTTATGCTATTTCTCTCTTCTCTTTGTTTTTTTCCGAGCTCTATGAGTTCTGAAAATTTTTTGTTTTCTTCATCTCTCTTTTTCTTGAGATCTTTTGTATCCTTTGTCAGATTTTTCTTGATTTCTTGAAGTTCTCTTTCCTTCTTCTGTAGAGAGGCAAGCTCCTTTCTCAGTCCATCGATCAATGTATCTCCTCCGTCGCTTTTTACAGAACTATTTGATAGAACCATTTATAAATTTTGTCAGTCTTACATGTGAGTATGAAGAATGTTTTTATAAGAGTTTCGGTTTTCAACATAGTTTATTTCTCCATAGGTGCAGTGATAATATATATCTCAGGGCTGAGTTTATACCTCTTGGTGCCCTTAGCGGCTGTTATATTATTCTGGGCGAGATACAGCTATAGAATGAATATTGAAGCATTGAAAAAGGAAGATCTTTTAAGAATAGAAGGTAGAGAAGGAGTAGTGATCGAAGAGATCAATCCTTATGGTATTGTAAAGATAGGGAATGAATACTGGAAAGCTTATTCAGAGAAGATTATACCAAAGGGAAAAATAGTTAAAGTTATTAGAATTGAGGGATTAACGTTAATAGTAGGTGTTAAAAATGATAATAGGTAAAAAAGTAATACTGAGGGCTTTAGAGAAGGAAGACATAAAAAATTGCTGGAAATGGATAAACGATCCAGAGATAATCAAAGGACTTTACATGATCTTCCCAATGTCAAAGTACGAAGAAGAAAAATGGTATGAAAAGAGTATCGGCGATGATAGGAACAAGATTTTTGCCATTGAAGTAAATAAAAAGCATATTGGGAATATAGGTCTCCATGGGATAGACTGGATAAACAGAAAAGCTGAACTGGGGATCATAATAGGAGAAAGGGATTATTTGAACAGAGGGTATGGTACCGATGCAATTGAAACCATCTTAAAATAT
>QMUN01000032.1 GCA_003660605.1 Thermococci archaeon | reverse complement strand
ATTGACATGGATGCCCGGGATTAATCCTGTCACTGTGCCTAAACTCACACCTATGAAAGTATAAAGGATAACTTCCCATGCCCCTATCATTACTTAAGATAGTTTCTTCAGTTTATAAACGTTGCTTTTCAATTTATTTTTTCATCTTGGTAAGAACAGTTCTCATTCTTTCATCAGCTTCCCTTATCTGTTCTTCTTTTACACAGAGTATAGGTCTGAATCTTATAGATCTTTTACCACAAGGTAGTACTATCATTCCTTCCTCAAGACATCTTTTCCTGAACTCGTCTCTGGTATCAGTATCTGGCATGTCAAAAGAGCATAAAAGCCCTAATCCTCTTACATTGGAGATCATATCTGGAAAATCTTTCTGAATATCATGAAGTATTTTCAGTAGCAGTTCCCCCTGTCTTCTGGCATTTTCTACAAGTTTTTCATCTTCTATTACCTCAAGGATCCTTGTTGCTCTTACCATATCAACTAGATTACCCCCCCATGTGGAGTTTATCCTGCTGGATTCTTCAAAACAATTTTTCTCTACCTCTTCCACTCTTTTACTGGCTATGATTCCACATATTTGAAATTTTTTACCGAAACAGAGTATATCCGGTTTAACATAATACTCATGCGCCCACATTTTTCCGGTAATGCCCATACCCGTCTGTACCTCATCAAAAACTAACATTATCTCATTCTCATCACATATCTTTCTCAGTTCCTGGAAAAATTCTTTCCTGAAGAAGTTGTCCCCACCTTCGCACTGGATAGGCTCGATTATCAGAGCAGCTATATCGTCTCCTTCTTTTTTTATTGCCTCATTTATCTGGGAAATGCTTTCTTCCTCCGCTTTTTTAATATCTTCTATATTTTCTTCTAATGGGAAAATTATTTTCGGATTTAGCACCCTGGGCCAGTCAAATTTGGGGAAATACATATACTTCCTTGGATCCGCTGTATTTGTGAGGGAAAGTGTATACCCTGTCCTACCATGAAATGCATCTTTGAAATGTATAACTTTATGACCCTTTTCTTCTTTCATCCCCTTTGCAAAGTTTTTTCTGACCTTCCAGTCGAAAGATACCTTCAATGCATTTTCAACTGCTAATGCTCCTCCGGAGATCAGAAAGAGATATTGAAAATAATCGGGCATAGCTATCCTTGAAAATGTATCCACAAACTCTGCCATATAAGTAGTGTATATATCTGAGTTAGCCACCTTTGTAATCGCAGGCTTAAAGATCTTTTCCTTGAACTCTTCATTATTAAGTCTTGGATGGTTCATTCCCAACGCTGATGATGCAAAAAATGTGTAGAAATCCAGGTATTTTTTTCCGTTTCTCGCATCCACTATATAACTCCCCTGACTCTTATCCATATCAATAACGATATCAAATCCATCTACGAGCATTCTTTTTTTCAAAACATCAAAAACTTTATCTGGTTTTACTGACATTTTACTCACCTTTATTTTGATATTTAAATATATAATATCAAGCAAAATCGAAGTTTTACTTGATTTAATAAAGGTATAGATAAGAACAATATAAATCTTTTGGTAGTGAATAAAGAAATTAGTATAAAAAAATCAAAATCTATTTAATGACAATTCGACAGCGGATTGGGCATGTATCTTTGTAGTATCAAAGAGGGGAACGGGAGAATCTTCTTGTTTGATTAAAAGAGGTATCTCAGTGCATCCCAAAATAATTCCTTCAGCTCCTTTATAAACTAGATTTTCAATGATCTTTTTAAATTTCTCCTTTGAAGATCCTTTAATTTCCCCAAGGCATAATTCTTTATAGATAATACTGTGAATTATCTCACGCTCATCTTCCTCTGGTATTATAACATCCAATCCGAATTTACTCAAACGCCCTTTATAGAAATCTTCCTCCATTGTGAACTTTGTGCCAAGAAGACCAACTTTTTTCAATCCTTTTGAGATGATCTTTTCAGCAGTTGCATCAGCTATATGTAACAATGGAATCTTAATATTTGATTGAACTTCATCTGCCATTTTATGCATCGTATTCGTACATATGAGAATAAAATCTGCTCCGCCCTTTTCAATCCTTTTTGCGGCATCGATCATTAACTCAGTTGCTTCTTTCCATTTTCCCCTATGCTGCAATTTTTCGATCTCTTCAAAATCAAGACTGTACATTATACATTTAGCAGAGTGTAAACCTCCTAACTTTTCTTTTACAGTTTCATTTATAATCCGATAGTATTCCGCTGAAGACTCCCAGCTCATACCGCCAATGAGTCCTATTGTTTTCATATAACTATCGACTGTTAAATTTATAAAAAAGTTTCTGAGAGTAACTATAAATTTCCATTATTTTTAAAACTTCTCAATGAGTATCAATTTTTCAACTACAATCCCATTAACTACAGAAAACAAAACCATATAGAAAGTAAGTACCAGAACGAATCCCCAACTAAAATAATATATCATCAATGGAAGTAAAGGTATTTTAACTGCACGATTATAAAGAAAAGTAGCAATAAATGAAGTCTTCATCCCCTTTTCCCTCAAGTCATTGAGAAGAGGATACCAGATGTATATAGGTCCTGAAGATAATATCCCTCCAACAATTGCAATAATCCATCCTTTTAATCCCGCATTTACACCTAAATATTTTATAACTTTTTTAGGTTTAAAGATAATATCGGAAAGAAAGATAAAACCAAAAACGACAGCTAGGATAGGAAGAACTTTCCAGAGAGTCGTTACAAACATTGAAAATGCATTTTTTACATACGTAAAATCTATGAGTCCTACAACAACGTAGAGTGTACAGACGAATCCAAGAAATATCCATCCAGTACCATTTTTTTTCATAATAACCCCAACGTAAAAACTGTTAAACTAGCTATTATCAGAGCTGTTACAAAGCTCACCACATTTCTTGTAACTGCAAATTTCTTTCCGAGCATTAAAGATTCTGCAGGAAGTTGTATCATTCCCACAGTAGTCCACGTGAGAATAAATGCTGTTACTGCAATCAAACTAATTCCCTGCTTCAATAACTCTCCACCGATGATATAACTATTTAATGGGTTCCCTGCTGCGATACTCCCGGAGATTGCTCCTGAAAATAGATCTATGATGGGATGCCCTGTGAAAATCTTGGCATATAAATTTTTTGGAACCGCAGTAATAACGAGAGATATGAGCAACAATACGCCAATTAAGATAGGCAGAGTCTGTTTGAAATTGTTCAACGTTTTTACTGCAGATTTTTTAATATGACTTTCCATGAATTAGGTAAGAGTACAATTTTTATAAAGTTTCGTGATATACCATAGATATGAATGAAGAAATAAAAAATTGTAAACGTTGTAATTTATGGAAAACGAGAAACAATATTGTTATTGGAGAAGGCTCATTGAATGCTGATATAATGTTTATAGGGGAAGCTCCAGGATATTATGAAGACAAACAGGGAAGACCATTTGTCG
Organism: Thermococci archaeon; assembly: GCA_003660605.1. Classification (GTDB taxonomy): domain Archaea; phylum Methanobacteriota_B; class Thermococci; order Methanofastidiosales; family B48-G16; genus B48-G16. The sequence goes on along the minus strand of QMUN01000032.1, from coordinate 4,030 downwards.
GTAAGGCAGGGAAGATACTGGATGAGTTACTTAACTCAGTTGAACTGAAAAGAGAGGAGATATACATTACAAACATACTGAAATGCAGGCCTCCCGGAAACAGAGATCCGTTACCTGAAGAGATAAAGGCATGCACTCCCTATCTTGACAGGCAGATAGAGATAATAAAACCTAAGAAAATATGCACTCTAGGCAATTTTGCAACAAATTATATTTTCAGCAGCTTCGGATTGAAACCTGAGAGTATCGGGAAGATTCATGGAAAGGTTTTCAAAGCGAGAAACTTGTTCGTCAGTGTGGATATAATACCTCTCTACCACCCCGCCTCAGCTGTGTACAATCAAAATATGAAACCAACTCTCATTGAAGATTTTAAGAAAATAGGTGAAATGTTGTGATAAAAATTTCAGTACTTCATAATGAGTTAGACAAATTTGTAGAAGAAAAATCCGGATTCAGCATCTTTATTGAAGCTTTTGGTAAAAAAATACTCTTCGATACTTCTATAGATAAGGATATCCTAAAAAACGCAAAGAAATTAGGAATCGATCTTTTTGATTCAGATTACATAGTACTGAGCCATGGGCACTGGGACCATACAGAAGGATTAAAGTATTTAAAGGGGATAAAAGCAGAGATCATAGCACATCCTGATTGTTTTGAAAAAAAGTACTATGACAAAGTATCAATTGGTTCTCCTTTTTCGAAAGAAGAAATGAAAAGATATTTTAACTTAATTTTATCAAAAGAACATTATTTCATAGATGAAAATATTGTATTTTTAGGAGAGATTCCGAGAAGAACAGAGTTTGAATGTACGAAATCTATAGGTTATTTGGAGAATGGTAAAGATGATTTCGTTCTGGATGATTCAGCTTTAGTCATAAAAACTGATAGAGGATTGATTATTATTTCTGGATGCTCCCATGCAGGGATATGTAACATTGTTAAGTATGCAAAAGAAGTTTGCAAAGAGGAGAGGATACTTGTCCTCTTAGGAGGATTTCATCTGTTTGATAAGAAAGTAACAGATAGAACAGTAAATTTTATCAAAGATCAGAACATAAAACATATCTATCCTGCACACTGCCTGGATGAATATGCCTTCTCTGAGTTTGAAAAAATCGGAGCAAAGAGGATACACACGTGTCAGGTTTTAGTAATATGAGTTTCCATGTCTTTAGCAATAATTTGCTTTAAAGTATTATAAATAATCATTACAAATATTATTGTTCCTATAATTGCAAGTGAATAATAAGTGATTGCCAGGATTCCTGTACTTATATTTGGTATGAAGCAGGCTACATTTACTGCCAAAATTGTTATTGTCATAAACTTGGTGAAATCTCTAATTGAGTAAGAATTTTCTTTTAACGTGTTTATTTCTATTGTTGTTTTATCTGATTTTAAAATTAATATTATTGGAATTACATAAAAAGCAATTATTGAAATGTAAGGCACTATTGCAGTTGGTATCCTCTCTGGAAGAAGGTAAAAGAAGGTTGCAACATACAGGGTAACTAAATAGATTGTTAGTAGTACAAAACTTACTTTCCTTAATTCCAGAGATTTTAAATCTGCCTTTTTTGTTAAATAATATAGTACGGAAATTATCAGCAATGTTCCAATCAAAGAAGCATTTGAAGATAGTAGATCAAATCCATTTCCATTTGCTATGAATGTGCTTATCGAGATTAAAAATAGAGTTATCAGGATTGTCTTTTTAGTTGTTTTTATTAAAATTGACTCGTGCCCTTTAAACACTTTTTTGGTTAATATTTCGAAGACGAGAATCGGAATAATGAAAGACATTATCGGATGCCAGAAAAATACCAATACTGGAAATTCAGATATGCCAATCCCGAAGAGAGTTCCAAGTCCCGGTCCTGCAGAATCCATATATCCAGCCCATAGAACTTTGGTTATCCATGATTCATATAGTGCAAAAATGACTCCAAAAAGATATAATTGAGAAAGAGTTGTTCTTCTGCTTTTCAGAGCAATCCAGAGAAAAAACAAAAGATGACATAGATAAAGAGGAAAAGTGACTATAATACCCCAGCCATTGATAAACCATGTTTGAGAAGCCCCCGAGAAAACTTCAGCAAAAAGCATCGATAAAGATCCTATCAATAATATAGGGAATACTTTGCGCATAATATCAGTTATTCATACGACTTTTTAAAATTTACTTCTTTTTGTTAAAGTTTCTTATGATTATTTAAAGTTCAGTTTTGTATAACTTATATCTACAATGTGTACTCATTTTAAGGAACCTCTCTGTTGTTTTATGAAAACTTTTTTATCTTTTGAACTTCTATCTACTTCATGACAGACGATCTTGATATAAAAATATTGAAAGAACTTCAGAAGAACTCGAGAATCCCTTTTAGAGATCTGGCAAAGAAATTCAACGTTTCTGCACAGACTATAAGCGACAGAGTAAACAAAATGATAAAGAATGGGATCATAAAAAAATTCACTCTGGACTGCGATCTTTCTAAGCTTGGATATGAACTGACTTTCTTCGTTCATGTGAACACAGAGATATCGAAACTTAAAAAAGTGGCAGAGGAGATGGAAAAGTACAGTGAGTTATACTCAATACATATAGCCACAGGAGAGCATGATATTTTTGCTATGGGGGTGGCAAGGGATACAGATCACCTTTATGAAATTATAGAAAATAAGATATCTCAGATAGATGGAGCAGAAAAGACTATAACATATGTTTCCCTGAAAATGATAAAAGACGTGGAAAAAATAGATGTAGTTACGAGGTAACTATCTTCCTTATATTTTCCTGCGTTTCTTTGGGCGGTGTTTTCGTATTTACCATATATAAATCTACTAACTTAAAATAGCTCTTGAAAAATTCTTTTCTTATCCTTGTTTTTCTTTCGTTTTTTACTAATTGATGGGGATTGCAGAAATCGTTTTTCAATAAGTAATCCAGAGCTTCTTTCCAGTTCATTTCATAATACAGCTCTTTTTCATCATCTCTTTTTAAAAATATCACTTTTTTCATTGTAGTTTCATCCTTTGTTCTTGTCTTTCCAATAACCCAGGATATATCTATAACTGCTCTCTGTCTCGTGTCAAACTCAACGTTTTTAATTATTTTCTGGAACTCTGGGTAGATACTTGCAATATCCTTTCTTATGTAGCAGTTCTTTTCAGAGGCTCTTGCCACTACAGAGTCTCCTAAAATCTGGGTATAGTACCAGTCATCAGCTATTAATTTAGTGTTTTTCAGAAGCAGAAGCCCGTAAGAATGCGTTGTTTTTCCAGTACCTGAAGGCGCTATAAGAGACACGCCATTTCCATTGTAATCTATAGCAGCACCATGGACTGAATATCGAGAATGTATCGAGTAATACTCTTCAAGAAAATCTCCTGCTACAGCTAAAGCCAGACTTTTTACATAACCATAATATTTAGAGTTAAAAATAAAGCAGGTCTTTGATATAGGTTCATAAAAAACTTTAAGCTCTTTTCCGTTGTTCAATGCAAAGATTCTTCCATGAGGTCTTATATATTCTAACATATGCTTGAAATTGTCTTCCCACATATCTTTAAAAGTATGATTATCTGTCAAAAGTTTTATACACATTCCTGTTATGTCAGCTTTTCTTTCATAAAGAATTTTATCCTTGAACTCTTCTATAAATTGATCCTTTTTATCCGGGTAAATCTCTTCTGCCTCATACATATGATACAATAAGAAAGAGAGGATATAAAGTTTATGGATAAAAAGATAACTTTTTAAAAATAGAAATAAACTAAAAACATGTTTAAAAAGAGTCTCATGCTCTTCGGTACCAATATTCTGAATAGAGGTTTTAATTTTATATTCAGAGTTCTTCTTAAAAATATTTTGAGCACTACGGAGTTTGGAATCCTCTCCGTCATAATGCCTATTCAGAGTTTAATACTGATGCTTACCTCTTATGGTATAACACCTTCCATATCAAAGTTCGTCTCAGAGTATAAGGCAAAAAAAGAAAATTATACAAAATCATCATTCGGT
>QMUN01000031.1 GCA_003660605.1 Thermococci archaeon | reverse complement strand
TTTTTTTCCACTCTCTCCTTTCTATATCTTTCGCTTTGCTATCCATAAAATCAGTCCCGATAAGATTATTAGAAATAGAACATACTTAATTATACCCTCTCCGGTCTCCCTATCTTCATTCTCTTTCAAAACGAGTGAAAGGATATACCAGTTTGAGTATCCATTTTTACTTTTTATATAGTTAAAACTTTCTTCTCTATTGGTAGATATCCCTATGTCTTCGGCAAGAGTCTCTGCCAAAAATAAAGAGTATTCTCCAAGCATAGTTTCCTCTGGAGATGAATAATATTTTTTTACATTAGTCTGACCCCTTATCTGTCTGAAATCACATTTATTTTGGATATTTCCTGCAAAACTGTCTTTCTCCAGAATGAGGTTTTGGTCATCTATATAGATATCATAAACCCCTCTTTCTGTCTGCATATTCTCCATCCATTGCAGAGCTTCTTTTATGGAATCTCTATATTTTTGATCGTCTGTTATTTTATAGCATATCCATTCTCCGAGCATCGCCATTGTCACGTAATGAGAGGATATATTCCACCTTGTAGGTATCTTCAAAGCGTACCCATCATACCATGCTCCATTCTCTAATTGCATGTTGTATAGCGTATCTCCCAGGAGTAGTGCATAGCTGTAATATTCTCCTTTTTCTCCGATATGATAAACAATACTTCCCAGTCCTGCACAGATCAATCCCCAGTCGTTTGGGCATGAGTAGCAGTAATTTTCCAGAGAATTTCTTATCTTTCCTTCATGTCTTGCATTTTCATTTCTTTTATCTGGACACTCTATTGGATAAGCTTTTTTCCACTTATTTATCTCCTCTATTAAAAAATTTCCTCCTTTAAGAGCAGCATCTTTGTATTTCTCCTTTTGAGTGATTTTATATCCCAAAGAAAGAGCCCAGATACCTATACCTGTATACAGCTTCGGATTTACATTGGGATCATTTGTTATCTCTCCATTTTGTTCTTGTTTCTCGATAATCAGACTTAAACAATCCTCTCCATTTTTCAGAAGATCAGGGTTTTGATTTTCTTTATATAAATACAAGAAGAAAAGAGCTTCATAACAGAGAGTTATCGTATCGTCTTGAGAAAAATCATGATCTGTAAAATATTTCTCATAAACGTTCTCCGCTTCCAGATTCAGAGACCCTGCCAAAACGAGTATGATTATAAAAATTTCTTTCATCTATTTTCATGAGATAAGACTCATTTAAATAGTTTTTTAGATTTACCAACAAAGCATATATAACTGTAAAAAGAGAGGAAAATTATGTTGCAGGATTTGCTTATCCCCATGATAGTCATTGGTATTGCAGAGCTGGGGGATAAAACACAGATCGCGATTTTTATGCTCTCGACAAAAACAAAAGAGCATCTCAAGTTATTATCTGGCATAATACTGGCCTTTCTTCTTGCAGACGGAGCAGCAGTTCTGGCAGGAGAGTATATAATAAGAATACTGCCTCTAAGTTATATTAAAATCCTTTCTGGAGTAACATTTATACTCTTTGGTGTACTAACATTGAGGAGTGCAAGACAAGAAAAAGAGCCTGATCTGAAGAATTCATTTTACTCAGGATTTACCTTAGTCCTTATAGCAGAATTGGGAGATAAAACTCAGATAGCGTCAGGGATCTTTGCAACGAGGTATAATCCGCTCTTCGTTCTCATAGGCATCATGATATCTTTAACTCTTCTATCTATAATGGCTATATACCTCGGAAAGTTCATATCAACAAGGATTAATGAAAGAATACTATCGAAGATAGGGGGAATTGTTTTTATTTTGATAGGGGTAGTGTTTTTGGTGACATAAAAAAGAAAAAATTTTCTATACAAAAATTACTCAAGCTCTACCTATCTACCTTCGGTGAGATTGTGGATTTCAATATACATCAAAACCTAAACCTTATAAAGTAGTACGGATTATTCTTCACATGAGATATATAATTGTTACAGGTGGAGTACTTTCAGGTTTGGGAAAAGGAGTTACAACAGCCTCAATTGCCAAAATTCTTCAGAGCATGGGGTATAAAGTTACAGTAATCAAAATAGATCCATATCTCAATGTGGATGCGGGTACGATGAGTCCTTTTGAGCATGGAGAAGTTTTTGTTCTCCATGATGGAGGGGAAGTGGATCTCGATCTGGGAAATTATGAGAGGTTCTTGAATGTTGATCTTACGAGAGATCACAATATAACTACAGGGAAGATATACAAAAGAGTCATTGAAAAAGAAAGGAGAGGAGATTATCTAGGAAAAACTGTTCAGCCCATACCTCACCTTACAGACGAGATAAAATCGGAGATAAGAAGTGTAGGGGAGAGATATGATTTCACGGTTATTGAGGTGGGGGGGACAGTGGGAGACATAGAAAGCATGCCATTTCTGGAAGCATGCAGACAGTTGTCATGGGAGGAAGATGTTGTTTTTGTTCATGTGACACTTGTTCCAAGTCTTGATGTTGTAGGGGAGCAGAAAACAAAACCAACACAACACTCTGTAAAGAAACTCATGGAAACAGGGATATCTCCACATATTATAGTATGCAGATCCAAAACAAAACTTCAGGAGAAAACAAAAAGAAAAATAGCACAGTTCTGCAACGTTAGTGAGGACCATGTTATAAGCAATCACGACGTTGATGATATATATAAAGTACCTCTTTTGTTGAATGAGCAGAAGATGGGAGAGAAGATAGTGGACAAATTCGGTCTCAGAAGAACTCCTGACCTGAAGAAGTGGAGATCAATAATCTCAAGAAAATGTGATAAAGATGTTACTCTGGCGCTGGTGGGAAAGTATATGGATCTTCATGATTCCTATATAAGTATCAGAGAAGCAGTGATGCACTGTTCATATTATACAGGAATAAATGTAAACTTAAAGTGGCTGGAATCAGAGAGCATTAAAAAGGAGGATCTTGGGGATGTTGACGGTATTTTAGTTCCTGGAGGATTCGGTGTTAGAGGGACAGAGGAGAAAATAAGAGCAATAACATATGCAAGAGAGAAGAAAATACCTTTCTTGGGAATATGTTTAGGATTTCAGCTTGCAACAATAGAGTATGCCAGAAGTATCGGATTAAAAAATGCAAACTCAACAGAGTTTGTTGATACTGACGAACCTGTAATAGATCTTTTACCGGAACAGAAAAAAATAAAAAATATGGGAGGAACTATGAGACTGGGAGCATATAAAATAATTTTGGACGAAAAAAGCATGGTATATATTTTATATAAATCTAAAAGTATATACGAAAGACACAGACACAGGTATGAGGTAAATCCAGAGTATATAGATCTGCTCACAAAAAATGGAGTAAAATTCACGGGCAAATCAGAAGATGGAAGAATGGAAGTTCTGGAGCTCGAGGGGCACCCTTTCTTCATAGGAACACAGTACCATCCAGAGTTTACATCGAGGGTAGAGAGACCTTCCCCAATTTTCATGGGACTTGTAAAAGCCATGGGAAGAAAAAAATTTTAATCCAGAACTCTTAAGAACATCCCCCTATCTTTTACGTTTTTTAGAATCTTTCCATCCCAGAACGCTATGCCCAGACATTCATTTTTGGAGTTCAAAACTATCTTTTTGCCTTTTTTCATGTCTCCTCTTATTATATTTTTTCTAAAAATATCTCTTCCATATAAAAAAAGATTCTCTCCTTTCTCATTGATTATAACTTTATTTTTTGTAGCATTTTTAGCTATTTTGAATGCAAACTCTATAGATATTTCAGAGTCCTTCACCTTCAGTCCTGCAGCTTTTACTTCTCCCTTCAAGAAGGGAATCATATCTTTTTTAACAATATAAAGTTCTTTTCCTATTTTTATAGATTTATAATCACTCAGATCTATCTTTACCCCGTAATAATCAAGTATATTTTTCATAATCTTCTACAACTCTCTTAACTTTTTCTATGTATTTCTCAAGTGTAGAAACTATTGTGGGGTACTCTATAGGTTTTGACTTCTTTAAAATCATGTACTCTTCAAAATTTTTGATTTCTTCATCAAAGACCTTTATTTCCAATTTTTCCGGATTTTTAAAACTGGGAATATCCACAATACAGTAATTCTCTGGTATATTTGCCCTTTCACAGATTTCTCTTTCTAACTCTTTTCTCTTTTCAAAATCTGAATCTATATCTATATATGCCACAACTTTGAACAGATCTCTGTATTTTAATCTCCTATAGATCTCTTTCGAAAATCCTTCAGAGTTTTTCAAGAGACACAAAAGCTCGGAGTCTGTCATTTTCACTATTTCTTCAATTTTTTCGTCTTCCAGAATACTTTCTACAGCTCTTCCAAGCATACTTTCACAAATTCTCGCTGTTTTATGGAAATACACAGAAGTATACATTAAGTCCCTTGCTATGAGCATACCTTCAACAGCCAGAACACCCTTCTTATTTATTCCTAAAACACCATCTCTGATCTCTATAGTTTTTAGGATCCTTTCCACGTCTATGATCCCGTGTGCCACACCTGTATAATGCGAATCTCTCAAGAGATAATCTATTCTGTCCACATCTAGGTCTCCCGATATTATCTGAGATTTGTACCCCTCCTCCTCGCATTTTATGATCCTTATAACTTCTTTTGGATCTATATTGTACTTTTCAAGCAGATCTTCAAGTTTTAAAACATTTTCGCATGCAAGATCAATATGATCCTTTTTAAGATAAATTCTTGATAGATACTCAAAGGTATGGGAAAAGGGAAGATGTCCGGAGTCATGAAGAACTGCAGCAGCATTTAATACCTCTTTCTCGATATTTAACTCTGCACAGATCTTGTTTGTAAGATAATAAACACCTAAGGAGTGTTCAAATCTTGTGTGGTTAGCTCCTGGAAATACGAGATTAGTTAAACCCAGCTGTTTTATATCTCTCAGTCTTTGAATTTCTGGCGAGTGTAGAAGTTCCAGGATTGCTCCTTTTATCTTTATACTCCCGTGAACTGGATCATGGATTATTTTATATTTCATTGTTTTATCAACTCTGTAAAGAGATAAAAATCACCATTTAAATCCATAATGTATTTCTTGATAATCTTCTCTGAACTCTGAAACTTCTTTTCTTATTTCCTTAGGATCTTTTTTATCCAGAAGCACCCTTTTAAACAGTTCTGCAATATACTCCATCTCGCTCTCTTTCATTCCTATTCTCGTCATTTCCTGAGTTCCCAGCCTCATTCCGGAGGGATTGTTGCTGTTTTCTATGGAATCCCATGGTAGAAGATTTTTGTTTGTGATTATATTTGCTTCTTCGAGCGTTTCGGCAGCCCATTTTCCTATATATTTCTTAAAATTTAAAACTATCTGATGACTTTTTGTGAATCCCTTATTTTCTGCTACAACTGTAAATCCATTTTCTGTCATTGCTTCTCCGAGTTTTTGAGCGTTTTTAATCGTTTGTTTTGCGTAATCTTCTCCATATTCCAGCATTTCATAAGCCGTAATGGCTTTTCCTGCTACATGGTGTAAATGATGGTTCGACATGCACCCAGGAAATATTGCCCATTGGACATTTGCCATATTCTCTTGATCCAGGTTTTTAGTCATGAGTATACCTCCCTGCGGACCTGGAAATGTTTTGTGTGTTGATGCTGTCATTATCTTGGCTCCTTCTTTAAACGGATTTTGAAACTGTTTTCCAGCTATGAGTCCCAGAACGTGAGCAGCATCATAAGCTATTGTTGCATCTGAGTTTTCTGAAATTTCTTTGACAGGATGCGGAAACAAGAAAACAGAGGCGCCAAAGAGAATCAGCTTGGGATTTACTTCATTTATAAGTTTTATAGTCTTATCTGTGTCTATATTCATCTCTTCTTCATCATAAGGAAACTCAACAACATTCAATCCTCTTAATCCTGCGGCTCCAAACTTTGCATGTGTTATATGTCCTCCATCACTTGTATCTAAGGATATTATTGTATCTCCCGGTCTTGTCAAACCAAAAAACATAGCAATATTTGCTACGGCTCCGGAAACAGGTCTTAGATCTACGTAATCTGCGTTAAACAATTTGTAAAATGCTGAGTTTCCAAGAAGTTCCACCTCATCTATATATTTGCATCCTTGATAATACCTTTGTTTTGGCCAGCCTTCAGCGTATTTGTGCATAAATCCAGACGCTATGGCTTTCTTAGCTGCTGGAGATGTTATATTCTCGCTGGCTATCAGATTTATAGTATGTTTCCTCCAGTTTTCCTGTTTTTCTATATAATCTTTTATATTTTCAAAACTCATGAGATCACCTACGTATTATAGTTTTTATGTATTAAAAGATTTTGGATATAAAAAAATAAAAAGAGGTATGACCTCTCTAAAAAATACTTAACTTAGTTTTCCATCCAAGAAATCCTGGTAGCCTTGAAGATCCAACAATCCGTGTCCGCTGAGGTTAAAGGCTATCGTTTTGTCTTCTTTTTTTAAGGCTTCATCTATTGCAGCTTTTATAGCATATGAGGATTCTGGAGCAGGAATTATTCCTTCAGTTTTGGCAAAAATCAAGGCAGCTTCGAATATCTCTTTTTGTTCATATGTTTCAGGCTTTATGAATCCTTCTTTCACCAATAAACTTATCAATGGTGCCATGCCGTGATACCTGAGTCCTCCAGCGTGCAGTCTTGGGACTTGAAAGTCTTTCCCCAGTGTAAACATTTTTAATAGAGGAGTCATTCCTGCTGTGTCGCCATAGTCATATCTGTAGTCTCCTTTTGTGATTGTTGGCACAGGTTTGGGTTCAACAGCTATGAACTCCTTTCCATCATTGAAAAATGGGAACATAAAGCCAGCAAAGTTCGATCCACCGCCCACACATCCTATGAGGGTATCAGGATTTTCTCCAATTTCTTTGAACTGCTCCTTAGCTTCCTGGCCTATTACAGTCTGATGCATTAGTACGTGGTTCAAAACACTTCCCAGACAGTATTTAGCATTTTCATCTTCCAGAACTAACTCCAAAGCTTCGCTTATTGCTATCCCCAATGTTCCGGGATGATCCCCATCTTTTTTTAAAATTTTCTTTCCGAACTTTGTAACTGTGCTTGGGGAAGGATGGATCTCTGCTCCAAATGTTTCCATTATAGTTTTTCTGTACGGTTTTTGAAAATAGCTAGATCTGACCATAAAGACTTTCAGATCTATATCGAAGAAGCAGCATGCTAAAGCCAGTGCCGATCCCCATTGTCCCGCTCCTGTTTCTGTAGTAATCTTTTCTACGCCTTCTTTTTTGTTATAGTATGCCTGTGCCAGTGCCGTGTTTATTTTATGGCTGCCCGTTGCTGTATATGCTTCCGCTTTATAATATATCTTTGTAGGCGTTTTTAAAAATTTTTCAAGATTCTTTGCTCTTTTTAAAGGTGTTGGCCTTCCTATTTTCTCATACGCTTCCAGAACATCTTCTGGAATTTTTATATATTTTTCTTTACTCATTTCTTGTTTTACGAGTTCCTTGGCAAATATTACTTCAAGTTCCTTGGGATTTATAGGATCCTTCGTCATTGGGTTCAATGGGGGATCCAAGTTTCTTGGTAAATCAGCTAAAATATTATACCATTTTTTTGGTAATT
>QMUN01000030.1 GCA_003660605.1 Thermococci archaeon | reverse complement strand
GCCAATGATGATCTTAATCTAATTCTTCCTTTCTTAGTCCCCAAACCTGATCTCTTTCCAAAAGTCTTCAACATGGAAAGGAAGATAATAAGATGAGATATATTCTATAGAACGAAAAGATTGCGGATTCATGATATCACCCTCCTCAGGATCTCTTGTTGTGAATCTTCCTATCACGGGATCGTAATACCTTGCCCCATAGTAATACAATCCTGTTATATCTTTCTCTTTGCCTGTGTATTTATATTTTTCTGAGATGCCGTTTAAATCTTTTCTCACCACATTATAAGAATCAATTAATTCCATTTTATTATCTATTTTATTTTCTCAAGAAACATATTTAAACTCTACATCTTAAGGAAAATATATAAAAACTATTGGACAGCAAAGGAGGAAAAATAATGGAAGTTAGTGGAGACACAATGGGAAGCGAAGTGAGAAGTAAACCAATAATGAAACATGATGAAACAGTTCATGAAATTTTATTGGAAGATACAGAGAGGATCGATATCGATCATTACTTTATGAAGATCGCAGAGATAGTAAAAGAAAGATCTACATGTGTGAAACAAAAAGTAGGTGCTGTTCTTGTAAAGGACAAGCATATCATATCCACAGGATACAACGGTGCACCAAAAGGTGTTACGCATTGTACTAAAGAAACATGTTTGAGGCAGGGTTTAAACTCTCTCGAAAAAGCTTATTTATGTAGAGGGGCACACGCAGAGGCAAACGCGATTGCGCAAGCAGCCTTTCACGGCGTCTCTACGAAAGACTCTGTTATATACTGTACTCATTTTCCATGCATGTCATGTTCAAAACTTTTAATAAATTCGGGGGTAAAAAAGATATATTATGCGAGAGAGTATGATATGGATAACACGTTAAAAATGAATTTACTGAAGGAGGCAGGGGTGGAGATTGAAAAGGTAGTTTGATGTATTTTATACGTGAATTCGATCCATGGAAAAACAAATTCTGCACATGCCCGAAAAAATATTCATTGAATCCGTATACAGGGTGTGATCATCGTTGTATCTACTGTTATTCTACTTATATACCCAATTTTTATAACTGCAGGAGAAAGAAAGATCTTTTTAGAAAAATAGAGAAAGATCTTCAAAAAATACCTGAAAAATCTATAATAAGTATGTCAAACAGTTCTGATCCTTATCCGACAATAGAGAAAAAATACGGAGATACAAGAAGAGTTTTGGAGATTTTAAAAAGGTACGATATGAGGGTATTGATAGTTACAAAAAGCGATCTCGTGACAAGAGATGCAGATCTTCTTTCAGAGATGAGATCTGTTGTCACTGTAACGATAACTACACTTGAATCAAAAAAACTCGAGCCTAATGCGCCTTCTCCCGAAAAAAGATTTGAAGCCATGAAAATACTGAATGATCATGATATTCCAACAGCATTAAGATTAGATCCCGTTTTTTTGTATCTGTCGAAGGATTACAAAAAAGTTATAGAAGAAGGAATAAAAGCTGGAATAAAACATATTACATCTTCAACTTATAAAGCGAAAAAAGATAACTGGATAAGATTCTCTAAGGTATATCCTGAGATAGCGAAAAAGACTTATGATCTATACTTCAAAAAGGGAACTAATGTGGGAAGGAGTTATTATCTTCCTGAAAATATAAGAAGAGAAATGATGGAGAAGATAAAAAACGTATGCGATAATTATGGTATAAGTTTCGCTACTTGCAGAGAAAACCTGAACATGAACTCAAAAAGCTGTGATGGATCTCATTTGTTCTGAGCTTTCTTTATGAACTCTGTATATCCGCATTTTCCACAGGTGAGTCTATCCTTATGTTCCGCCAGAAAAACACCCGCCCCGCAACGAGGACATGTTTTTTTTCTTATAACTTTATTATCCTTGATCTGATATTTCTTGGAGATCATTGCTTTTCACCCATCAAGCCATTTCTTTTGAGTACATAATTTTCTTCAATAGATCTCATGTTTTTTTCGTCTTTATATATCTTCAAAAATCCTCTGTACTCTCTTTTTCCGAACTGAGATTTCATATACTGTATTACAAATGTATTTTTATCAAGATCCAGCATGGCAGCTATCCTTTCCCTCACATCCTCATATTTTTCACTGCCAGTTTCTGGAATAAACTTAAAATATACCTCTTTTCTTTCCAGCAGGGGATTTTCCTTTTCTTCCTGTATTTCTATCTTCATTCTACCACTTCCATCTTTTTTATATCCTCATTAACTCTTTTTTTATTCTTTTCATTTGCCTCTATTACTTCTATACCCTCTTCCGGTATGCCATAAACTATCAGAGCACCCAAAGGTGCGAATAAGATAGCGGGCAATGATGCTAAATCTTCTTCACCTTCTATAAAAATCTTTTGTTTTGATCTCATTTTTTTTATTGCATCCCAGAGTTCATCCGTAATGACACCGGGAGGATTTTTTACCTTTATTTCTTCATACCCCCTTATTATGAACTCTTCTTTTTTCGTTCTCATGCTTTTTCCATCTATGATAATAATATCTGGATTTATCCCTATTTTGATTAAATTTTTTGTTACCACATCCCCTATAGATATAAGGAATTCTTTTTTGTAAGATTTTTTAAATTCTATATAAGGATACGGGATATCTCCTCTAATAACTTTTCCTATATGTGTTTTAAAAAGATCTCTTGTCTCTTTTGTAAGTTTCAGCATTATCTTACCTTAAGTGCGTACTTCCCTCGTGTCTTTATCATGAGTTTTTCTGCTATGATAGATTTTTTGGGTTTTATTATAATAACGAGACCATGCCATTCATCAGAGAGACGGGAGGTCTTGCAGTTTGGACAGATATCTGTTTTTGAACTCACGACCATGCCACAATCTTTACATGCTTTCATTTCTTCTCCTCCTTCTTTTTCTCCTCGCTTATCCATTCAAACTTACCGAGATATGGCTGTCTCATCGTCAGTCCCACCTTCACAACCCCTTCTTTTGTGCCGAGAGTAACGATCCTTGCTCTTACGTAATCTCCCTCTTTTATTATCTGTTTTGTTTCCTTCCCTGTGAGAGTATGCTGTTTTTTATCATAACTTATATAATCATTTGTGATCTGGGAAACATGGCTCAACGCATCTACAGGTCCTATCCTCACAAAGACTCCAAACTCGACAATTTCAACAACATGTCCCTCAACGATCTCATGAAGTTTCGGTAAAAATGTAAGAACATCAAAAATAACACTATTATAAGAAGCACCATCGCCATGGATCACTCTTCCTTCTCCTATCTCTATAATATTCTGAACACAGAGCATCATTCCCAACTCTTTGTCCCATTTGCCTTCGTACTGTTCTCTCAAAATATCAAGAATTACCTCCTTCTGATCCTCACTGAATCTATCTGGAGGAATTCTCACTATATCTTCCAACTTCACGAGCTTGTACATTACAAAGCCTCCATAGTTTACACAACTCTCACATTTAAAAAGGTTTACCTCTTCAAAACGATGATCAATGTTTTATCTTTCGTCTCCATTTTTATAAGTTCGCCATCAGAGACATATATATAGTATCCCAGTTCTATGAAATCCAGTTTGTAACAATCATATCCTTCTATCTTTTCTATTTCCCCGACTTTCATTTCTATCTTCAGAGCTTTCATGGGCTGGGCTGCAAACATTGGTATAACATAACTATCTCCTATTTTCAGTTCCATAGTTCTGAGCATAAGAGCCATCTGTCCAATCATGTTGTTGTCAATAAGATACGTGCCCTCTTCAAGTTTTATATCCTTTTCAAATCTCTGTTCTCCTTTTGTTGCAACTTCGTGAACGCTTCCTTCTTTGAACTCGCAGGAAACTGTCTGTTTTTCATTATTTACGTATGCCACAAATTCATAATGTACAGGCATACATTCTTTTGTGATCGTATATTTTGCATCTATTTTTAAATCTATATTTGCTTGGCTT
This sequence comes from Thermococci archaeon, assembly GCA_003660605.1. Lineage (GTDB taxonomy): Archaea > Methanobacteriota_B > Thermococci > Methanofastidiosales > B48-G16 > B48-G16. The sequence continues at coordinate 3,720 of QMUN01000030.1, read as the reverse complement.
ATATTTACCTCAGACTCTATAAGATAGTTCTCTCCTTCTTTTCCAACAACTTTGTATTTATTGTAACCTATGTAACTTCCGTTTGAGTAAAATTCGTACGTATATTCCTCTCCTATTTCCAGATCAAGCTCTTTTGTTTTTGTTTCTTTTTCCTCCGATATACACCCGGAAAAAACAATAGATATCACTAGCAATACCAAAATTTTTCTCATTCCATCACCTCTCTTAATTTTATTATTCCGATGAGTCCTATTATCCCAAATATTACAACAGGAATCTCCATCATATACGTTCCTTTTACCGTTTTTGGAATATTGTGCTGCATCCATGGAATAATCCCATCTATAGGACTCTTATATATTATGGAATAAAGGAAATATCTGATTTTTTTAGTTTTTACAGAGTATATAACAAGAACACAGGAAAATATATGACTAAATAAAACGAATAGTCTTTCGATTATGGGAGCAAAGAGTATACTCGGATCTTCATATGTGGAAGCTTTCGTAAGAATAAGATTTAGGACACTGAGAAAAGATAAGATCCCTAAAAAAATAGCTTCAGATCCACCGAAACCTATCCCAAATGCTATGGCTTCTCTGAATTTCATCTCAATTTTCTTTGAGACTATATATGCAAAACCGTTCTCAAGGATCCCAGTTCTCAGACCTACATATATTCCTATAATTATAATAAAGGTAGATATGGTAAATTTTCTCATTAAAAAATCGTTCAAAGGCGTAAGATCCATTAAAACTTTCACTCCTATGGCTACAGCCCACGTTAAAGCTCCGAATAAGAAATATTTCAATTCCACATCTTTTCTCCAGTAGACAACAGGAAGGATGCCTACAAGAATCATTCCTATACCTGCAAATAAAAGATAGGGGTTAGTCATTTGTATCTCCTATTTTTAGATTTAACTTCTCCAAAGATCATTTCAGCAACGGCATCGGGCGAATCCTCTTCTACCGAACTCCTCCAGATCTATAACTCTAGCTTGCTTGCCCTCGTTTTGCTGTTTTATATTTTCTGCTGTCTTTCTGGAACTGCTGGTAACAATAACTGTTACCCTCTCTTTTAGATGCTCATTAAGATAACTCTGCACTCGCTCACTCAATGGCTGCTGGGTAAGCAGGTAGATATCTTGGACTCTATTTTCCTTGAGGTAGTCTTCTATACTCTGGATATCCAGAATCCCAATGAAATCTCTGTAGCCGATAAAGATTTCAGCCGAATTTGTATTTAGTTCCATGTTATTATATTCCTGTTTGAACTTATTTATATTTTCCCCATACTATTCATGAAAATACATTTCCATACTACTAAGTTGTAAATTGTTTTAAATTTCTCGGCACATGAATGATGCAAAAGTTTAAAAATAATAGAAACATATAGCTATAACATCAATTTGAGACTTGCATTTTGACACTTCAATTTTTAAAAGGTAGGAAAAATGGGAATTTTTAGAGATCCTGATATTGAAAAACTTCAATCAAAGAGGGATGTTAAGGGGCTGATAAAGGCCTTGAAGGACGAACATGTTCGATGGAGAGCAATAGACGCTCTTAAAGAGATAGGAGAACCTGCGGTAGAATCACTCACTCACATCTTGGAGAGCGGAGACAAAGATCTCCGACGGGAAGCAACAAGGGCTCTTGGTATGATAGGTACCTCAAATGCAGTGGAGCCACTAATTCAAGCTTTGAAGGACGAAGATTGGCATGTTCGGGGAGAGGCGGCAAAGGCTCTCGAGGAAATAGGAGATGTAAGAGTTATAGAACACCTCACTCAAGCATTGAATGATGAAAACTCGTTTGTTCAGAAAGCTGCGAAAACGGCTTTGGAAAGTATTAGAGCTAAGAAAATATAAAATAAAAAAATTAAAATAGCGGCGCGAAAACGATCGCCACTATTGACATCAGCTTTATAAGAATATTTAAAGATGGTCCTGATGTGTCTTTGAAAGGATCTCCTACCGTATCTCCTACCACAGAAGCTTTATGCGCATCACTGCCTTTTCCTCCGAAGTTCCCTAGTTCAATATACTTTTTAGCGTTGTCCATTGCCCCTCCTGCATTTGCCATAAAGACAGCAAGTAAAAATCCTGTCACCACAGCGCCTGCTAACAGTCCGCCTAAAGCTTCAGGTCCGAGAAGTAAACCTACAACTATGGGCACGATAACAGCTAATGCTCCTGGAAGCATCATCTCTTTCAATGCAGCTGCTGTAGATATCTCTATGCATTTTTCGTAATCTGGTTTAGCCGTTCCTTTCATCAATCCCTTTATCTCTTTAAACTGTCTTCTCACCTCATTTACCATTTTATAAGCTGTTTTTCCAACTGCGCTCATTGTGAACGCTGAAAATAGGAACGGTAAAAGCCCTCCTATGAAGAGTCCTGCTATAACGTAAGGATCGGTGATTTTCATCTCTGTGGTCTCTGCAATTTTTGAGGTATATGCTGAAAATAGAGCCAGTGCAGTTAAAGCTGCAGAACCTATTGCAAATCCTTTTCCCATTGCTGCAGTGGTGTTGCCTACGGCATCTAAGGCTTCTGTTCTTGCTCTCACCTCTTTTCCAAGACCCGCCATCTCTGAGATACCTGCGGCATTGTCAGCAACAGGCCCGTATGTATCCGTGGCGAGCGTTATTCCAAGTGTGGAAAGCATTCCCACAGCTGCTATTGCGATTCCGTAGAGACCTGCAAAATGGTAAGCAACTATTATTGCAGCGGAGACAGCTACTATGGGTACTGCCGTGGATAACATACCCACCGCTATACCCTCTATAACAACGGTAGCAGCTCCTGTCTTTGCGGCTTCAGATATTCCTCTCGTAGGACTGTAGTCATGAGATGTGTAATACTCTGTAATCAAACCTATGACTATACCTACAACTAATCCTGACAGGGTAGCATAAAATATCTCCATTGCGTGCGTCATGTAGTAAATTACTATCCCCGAAAAAACCGCGGTAAGTATGGAAGCAGCAAAAATACTGTTGTTAAGGGCAGAATGCAGTTTCTTTTCATTTCCTCCTCTAACAAAGAATGTTCCTATGATCGAGCAGAGTATCCCTATGCCCGCTATCAGCATGGGCAAGATCACGAGATCTTCACTCAGATACTTTCCGCCAATTGTTAATCCAACGACACCAATAGCCATCGCAGCTATAATGGAGTCCACATAACTCTCAAAAAGATCAGCACCCATCCCTGCAACGTCACCTACATTGTCTCCAACGTTATCCGCTATTACAGCAGGATTCCTTGGGTCATCCTCAGGTATTCCAGCCTCTACTTTTCCGACAAGATCAGCACCTACATCTGCACCTTTTGTGTAGATTCCTCCTCCAACTCTTGCAAATAAAGCTATCGAAGAAGCTCCAAATCCGAAACCGTATATTATGTTCGGATCTCCCAGTATAATGTACAGAGTTGAAACACCCAGAAGTCCAAGACTCACTACACAGAGCCCCATAACAGCCCCGCTGGAGAACGCCACCTTCAAACCTTTGCCTATATCCTCCTTCGCAGCCTGGGCTGTCCTTGCGTTAGATGCAGTAGCGATTCTCATCCCGATATTTCCCGAAAGTGCCGAGAATATAGCTCCAACAACAAAAGCAGCTGCTATTTTTGGATCTATGGCCAATGCCAGAACAGCACCAACTATTATAACAAAGAAAATAAGTACTCTATACTCCTTGTTCAAAAAAGTC
>QMUN01000029.1 GCA_003660605.1 Thermococci archaeon | reverse complement strand
TCTAAGAATAGTTCTGGATCCTGGCAACGTTTCTTTGATGAAATTGAGAAAATTTTTAAATAGAGTAAAAAATATCAAGTTAAAAGGAGTAAAAAATATAGATAGAGCACTGATCAGGAAGGAAGAAGATGGATATGTCATATATACAGAAGGTTCTAACATTACAGAGGTGCTGAAAATCAAAGGAGTAGATGGTAAAAAGACAGTTACGAATGATATAAGGGAAATTTATAATGTTTTGGGTATTGAGGCTGCAAGAAATGCTATAATAAAAGAGATCACGAATGTGCTGGAAGAACAGGGATTGGAGGTAGACCAGAGGCACATAATGCTTCTTGCGGATCAGATGACAAAAAACGGTGAACTGAGTTCCATAGGAAGACACGGACTCAGCGGAGGAAAATCCAGTATACTTGCAAAGGCTGCCTTTGAAGTAACTACGACACATCTCTTTGATGCAGGCAAGTCTGGAGCAGAAGATTATTTAGGTGGAGTTACTGAAAATGTTATAGTGGGTCAGCCTATACCAATGGGTACAGGAATAGTAAAACTTGTTATGAAACCATTTGAGAAGGAGGAGTGAATATGGATATAACGCACGAAATAAGAAGGGCTGTTGAGACAGGAAAGGTTTTGATAGGGACGGAAGAATGTCTAAATGCACTGAAAAATAAAAATGTTAAACTTATTATATGTGCAGAGAATATTCCTGAGGATACTGCCGAGGATATAGAGTACTATTGCAAACTCTTGGAAGTCCCTTTTTATAAATTTAAAGGATCTTCGATGGAATTAGGAACGGTGGTAGGGAAGCCTTATGTAGTTTCAGTAATTGCCGTAATTAGTCCAGGGGAGTCGAATATCTTATCAATCGACTCTAAATAGGAGGGAAATTAATGGGATTAAAGCTTGGGACAGAAGAAATAAAGTGCATAGGTCTTTTTGAGAGTATGACAGGAGCGAAGGTAGTAGATTGTATCTTGGAAGATGACAAGCTTATTTTTGTTGTTATAGGAAGAGATGTAGGACTGGCCATAGGAAAAAAAGGAATGAATATAAAAAAGATGTCTGAGATGTCAGGAAAAAAAATTGAAGTTATAGAGTATTCTGATGCGCCCGAGCAATTTATAAAAAATATTTTAAGGCCTGTCAAAGTGAAATCAGTTCTGATCTCTGAGAGAAACAATAAAAAGATAGCAACAATAGGTATTGCAAAAGAAGATAAAGGACTTGTGATAGGTAAGTCTGGAAAAAATATAAAAAGGATAAGATCGTTACTGAACAGACATCATGATATAACAGATGTACTGATAATGTAGGTGAAACTCATGACTAAAAAAGGAATGGCAAAAGGAGAGTTCGCAGGAAGAATTATCCTGAAGAAAAGAAAAAAACTTAGATGGGAAGATATAAACTTTAAAAGAAGAGCGCTTGGACTGGACAAAAAATCTGATCCTCTGGGTAAGGCTCCCCAGGCAAGAGGAATAGTCCTTGAAAAGGTACCTGTAGAGGCAAAACAGCCCAATTCTGCTATACGGAAATGTGTTAGGGTTCAATTAATAAAAAATGGACGTCAGGTAACAGCTTTCTGTCCAGGTGATGGAGCTATAAACTTCATAGATGAACATGATGAAGTTGTTATAGAAGGTATAGGTGGCAGAAAAGGAAGATCAATGGGTGATATTCCTGGTGTCAGATTCAAGGTCATCAAGGTCAACAGGGTAGCACTGAGTGAGATGGTGGCTGGAAAGAAGGAGAAGCCCATAAGGTGATTTTATGGATGAAAAATTGTTCGATAAATGGGATTTCAATGTAGAGGTAATAGATAGCGGACTAAAAGGGTACATAAATCTGGATCCTGTTTATGTTCCTCACTCGAGTGGCAGATACCAGAAAAAGAGATTTGGAAAGGCTAAAATTAGCATTGTAGAAAGGCTGATCAACAAACTTATGAGAACAGGTTCTGCCAAGAAAAAGATTGGAGGAAGATTTATGAGAAGGAACGGTGGCTACTCTGGAAAAAAAGTAAAAGCATATTACACTGTGAGAGATGCTTTTGATGTAATAAATTCCAAAACAAAGAAAAATCCTCTGGAAATCTTGATAAGGGCAATTGAAAACTCTTCTCCAATGGAGGAGACAACGACAATAACGTACGGCGGTGTGAAGTATCATATGGCTGTTGATATGTCGCCGCAGAGGAGATTGGATTTTGCTCTCAGGTATATAGCTTTGGGAGCAAGTTTAAAAGCGTTCAACTCCAAAAAATCTTTTTCAGAAGCACTTGCAGAGGAAATTATTCTAGCTTCAAACTACGACATGAAAAGCGTAGCAGTAAGTAAAAGAGAGGAAATTGAAAGAATTGCAAAGTCGGCAAGGTGAGTTAAATGGGCAGGAAAGAAGATATGGCTAAATTAGCTAATAAACTGATGTATATTCCTGAGTATATAAGAAACATAGGTATTGCAGCTCATATAGACCACGGCAAAACAACGCTTTCAGACAATTTATTGGCTGGAGCAGGGTTAATGTCAGAGGAACTTGCGGGAAAGCAGTTAGTCTTGGATTTTGATGAACAGGAACAGGCGAGAGGGATCACGATAAATGCTGCCAACATATCTCTTGCACATGAGTATGAAGGTAAAGATCATCTTGTTAATTTGATAGATACGCCAGGGCACGTAGATTTTGGAGGAGACGTTACAAGAGCGATGAGAGCGATAGATGGATGCATAATAGTCGTCTGTGCCGTGGAAGGTAAAATGCCGCAGACAGAGACAGTTGTAAGACAGGCATTAAAAGAGGGTGTAAAACCAGTTCTTTTTATTAACAAAGTTGACAGGCTCATAAAGGAGCTCCAGTTAGGTCCTGAGCAGATGCAGAAGAGATTTATGAAGATCATTACAGAAGTAAATAAGTTGATAAGACAGGCAGCACCAAAAGAGTTTAAAGAGAAGTGGTTGGTGAATGTAAATGATGGAAGCGTAACATTTGGTTCTGCCTACTGCAACTGGGCCATCTCCGTACCTCGTATGAAAAAGACAGGGATTACATTTAGCGATATTATAAAGTATACAAACGAGGGGAATGAAAAAGAGCTTGCCAAGAAGGCACCAGTACATAAGGTAATTCTTGATATGGTAATAAAACATCTACCATGTCCTTCAGAAGCTCAGAAATACAGAATTCCAAGGATATGGAAAGGTGATGTAAATTCTGAGATAGGAAAAGCGATGATGAACTGTGATCCAAACAGTCCTCTGGGCATGATAGTAACAAAGATCATAATAGACAAACATGCTGGAGAGATAGCGACTGGAAGGATCTTTTCAGGTAAGGTAAAACCTGGAGATGAGGTCTGGATAGTTGGTGCTAAAACAAGAAGGAGGGTCCAGCAAGTAGGAATATTTATGGGTGCCGATAGAGAGAATGTTACAGAGGTACCCGCTGGAAACATGGTTGCACTTACTGGCTTAAAAGAAGCTATTGCAGGAGAGACTATATGCGGAGGAGATAAGCCAATACATCCCTTCGAAGCCATAAAACACTACTCCGAACCTGTCGTGACTGAAGCTGTAGAGCCTGAAAACCCGAGAGACCTTCCAAAACTTATTGAGGTTCTAAAACAAGTAGCAAAGGAAGATCCTACTTTAAAAGCAAAGATAGATGAAGAAACAGGAGAATACTTACTTTCGGGAATGGGAGAACTGCATCTTGAGGTAGTGGCATATAGAATTACACATGAGAAAGGAGTACCAATAAAGACTTCAGAGCCCATAGTCGTTTACAGAGAGGGGGTAAGTAAAGTTTCTCCAGAGGTTGAAGGTAAATCTCCCAATAAACATAACAAATTCTATTTAACAGTCGAGCCTTTGGAAGATGAGATTTATAAAGCGATAAAAAATGGAGAGATTCCTGAAGGAAGAGTAAAATCAAAAGAGATAGCACAGAAACTGAGAGAGCTCGGTATGGATAAAAATGAGGCAAAAAATGTTGAAGAGATATACCAGGGAAATGTTTACGTAAATATGACACGAGGAGTTGTACATATAGGTGAGGTTAGAGAACTTGTCATAGAAGCGTTCCACAATGTTGTCGACAAAGGCGTCCTGACAAAAGAGCCTACTATAAAGATGAAGGTCAAGCTTCATGACACAAAGCTCCATGAAGATGCCATTCACAGAGGCCCTGCACAGGTGATCCCTGCCGTAAGAAGTGCGATATATGCCGCAATGATCCTTGCAGATGCCTCTCTCTACGAACCTATCCAAAAAGTCTTTATAACAGCCCCTGATGACTATATGGGGGCAGTAACAAGGCTTTTACAACAGAAAAGAGGGCAGATACTGGACATAAAGAAGGAAGAGGAGCTTACAACAGTTGTTGCTAAAACTCCCGTAGCAGAGATGTTTGGTTTTGCAAGCGATATAAGATCAGCAACAGAAGGCAGAGCTTTATGGACAACAGAGCAGATAGGTTTTGAGAGGCTGCCAAACGAACTTCAGAAAACTGTAATGCGCCAGATAAGACAGAGAAAAGGCTTGAAACCTGAGCCTCCGAAAGTCTCGGATTACGTTTAATTTTTTTATTTTTTCAATACTCTATGGCAATGTTATTACCATGGCACGATTCCCTTTCCAATGGGACTATAAATGCTTTTCTTTCTATTGATCAATCAATTGAAGAATCATCCGATTAACAATCTGCATGTTTCACATCCTGAATCTGTAGCAGAGTAATCCAAATATTGTTTTTTCTTTCTTTTTTCAGTGTACGGAAATTGTCTGTCTCATACCTCTTTATTTATAAATGAAAAATAGAGATACAGTATGGATTGCAAAATAATAAAAACAGCCCATGGGAGTATAGAAACTCCTGCATTACTCCCAGTCTCTGCAGCTTCTTACGGCATCTGGGATATGTGGATAGAAAAAAAATTCCCAGCTCCATGGGATCTGGCTCAGGGTACTGTTTTAAGTTTATATCATATTCTTCAGTATAATAGAAAGGATGAAATCCGTGAAAAAGGAATACACAGAGTTTTAAAAACAAAAAAACCGATAATTCTAGATTCAGGTGGGTTTCAATTCATGAAAAAGAATGCAGAGTTGGAAGAAGAGTTTGTACTTAGATATCAGGAAGAATCAGGATGCGATATAGGGATAACATTTGACTATCCCATTCTTCCAGGTTTATCTTTGGAAGAGAAAGAAAATAGAATGGAAAGAAGCATCCATAACTCAAATTTAGCTTTGAAGTTAAAAAATAATAAAAAAATGCTTTTATATTCAGCAGTTCACGGTCACAATCCAGCAGATATAAAAAAATATCTAAAAAGTCTTGACAGCGGTTTTGATGGATACGCCATAGGTTCCTTAGTTCCTAAAAAGAGGGATTACAATATGCTGATAAATGTTGTTTCAGCGGCCAGAAATGAAAAACCTCTTCATGTCTTTGGAATTACAGGTTTTCCAGCGTTATTCGCGTTAAGTTATATGGGTATAGAAACATTTGACTCTTGGACTTATTTGGTGGCAGCAGCTTTCAAGGAGTACATAGATCCAGGGACACTGAAAAGGGTTAAACTCAGAAAGGTAAAAAAACTTCCAGAGTGCGACTGTTTCATATGCGGTGACTATGATCTGAACGATTTTCTGGAAGGTACGAGCGAGGCTGAGATTCTTTTAGCTTTACATAATCTGAATGTTTTTTTAAAGGAAATGGAATGTGTAAGGGAAAAAATAAAGGAGAATGAATTGGAGTCTTATATTTTAAAAAAAGCAGAAAAAAACTCATCAATAAAAAGGGCTTTCCTTATAGCCAAACAATATATATGATCTTTCTGAAATGTATAGTGATGATCACATTAATCTCGGATATACACTCAAACTTAGAGGCTCTTGAAGAAGTTTTGAAATGCTCGAAGGGGGACATATACTGCTGCGGTGATTTTGTAGGGTATGGCCCCAATCCAAACGAAGTTATAGAACTATGTATCGAGAAGGGAGTAAAAGGAGTTTTCGGAAATCATGATTATGCTGTTATGAATAAACTTGCAGGATTTAATATCTATGCCCAAAAAGCCATAGAATGGACAAAATCTGTTTTGAATAAGGAAAGCATAGAATTTTTGAAAGGACTAAAGTTTAGTATTAACCTAGAAATAGAGAATAAGAGAATATCGATCTTTCACGGTTCACCAATTAGTGTTACCCAGTATATCTATCCGAATTATCCCGATTCGTACTTTGAAATGTTTTTAAAGGAGATAGATATCTTAGTTTTGGGGCATACCCATATTCCAATGGTAAAAAATATAGACAAAAAATTAGTTTTGAATCCAGGGGCTGTAGGGCAACCGAGAGATGGAAACTCAAAAGCAAGTATGTTTTTTCTCGATCCTGCAAAAATGAAGATCAAAGAAAAAAGAATAGAATACAATATAGAGGAAGTAAGGAAAAAAATAATAAAAAATAAATTACCAGATTTTTTATGGGAAAGACTTTACTCAGGCCTTTAAATCATTTCCTTCTCTTGAGCTTCTTCTTCATCCTTCTCATTCTCTTCTTTTTATGCTTCCAGCGCATTTTTCCCTTTTTTTTCCATCGTCTAGGCCTTTTTCCCACTAAAATTCCTCCTTACTTCGACATTGTTATTTCCATTGTGCTGACAGCTCTATCTTCAATAGTCTCTGTGCCTATTTCAATTTTATCAACTTTGGCTTCCTGAAGGAATCTGTTCCTTATTATTTCCGCAACGTCTACAGCCTTAGATATATTTCTTCCTCTCGCCTTTATAACGACCTCGTTTTCAGCATTAAACCCTGTTACTACAGCTAATACATAAGCCATAGCACCTTTTTTACCTATTAACACATCCATTTTTGTCACCTACTTTGCATATCTTTGTACAGTCTATAAAATTTTATGATGGAAGTATATAAACTTTTCGGAAATACAGCGTTTGAAGCATAAGAAATTGTGATGTGGGACTGGTAGAATACCATAAAGATCAAGAGGAAAATGTTAGATAGAAAAAATTTAATACCCAACCAAAATATACGAAATGATACGATTCTCAGCTTTTCTCAAATGTTCAATCAGTGTTGCTTTGCTTATCCCTAGTTTTCTTGATAATTCTTCTGTGGTTATTTTTCTTGGCATTTCATAATATCCATTCTTCTTGGCAGTTATGATAATCTCTCTTTGTCTTTCAGTCAAACATGATAAGGTGTCATATTCTGAGAATTCAATCTTTTGAAAATGAATATTTTTAATAAATCCCAGGGGTTTGATAATCTTAAATAACTTTTTTAAGTTTTCATTCTCTCCAATAAATGCAAACACTATTTTTTCTTTCGAGATAATAAATGGGAGATCGTAGATAATGTTTTCAACATGAAACAATTTCAAAATTTTCATAAGGTTGCTCTTGTATTCTATTTTAACTAAGCAAGTATATTTATTTTTATCTTCTCTTAAAATGTTGATAATCGTAAATCCATAAGGTGCTTTTAAATCTTTCAACTCGAATTCACTGTTCATCTTTATATCGCATATTCCTATTTTAACTCCTTTTTCAAAATCAAGTCTAAGCAACGATTTTCCTTCGATGTACTCGATAGTTTCAAAAAAGTTTTTTGGTACAAATTTAGATGCAAGACGCGGATTCATTTCTATGATAATTTTTTGCATATACGAGAT